>NZ_JAWOAI010000246.1:0-14397 GCF_033194735.1 Streptomyces sp. W16 | reverse complement strand
CCCTCGGGCACCCCGACCGGCACCCCGACGGGCGGTCCGCCCGGTGGCGGCGGAGGCCACCAGGAACCCACCGACGACGACCGCTTCCTGCGCGGCACCTGGCACACGGACCGGCACGGCCAGGTCACCTTCAAGACGGTGTTCCCCGGTTGGTACCAGGGCCGTTGCGTCCACATCCACGTCAAGGTGCACGTGGACGGCGAGTGGACGGACGCGGGCTACGAGGGCGGGCACACCTGCTTCACGGGCCAGTTGTTCTTCGACGAGAAGTCGGTGCTGGCGTCGGCGGTTGTGGAGCCGTACGTCTCGAACACGACGACCCGCACGACGCTCACGGAGGACGGGATCTATCCGCAGAACGGCCACGAGGGCGGCCTGCTGTACCTCAAGTACGACAGACGGCGCATCGGGCGGGGCGTGCACGGGCATCTGACGCTGGGGGTGGTGCCGGACGAGACGAACGACGGCACGGGCGGCGGAGCCCCGGGCGGACCCGGCCCGTCGGCTTCGGCGTCCGCGTCACCGTCGGCCACGACAGGCTGACGAACACACCGACCTCGTACGTCCCACCCGCCCCCCACCATGGAAACCTCGCAGCGGACACACAGGAATATCGATGTGCCTGCACAGAGGCAGGGCGTGTCATGGACGTACGAGGTCGGAACCGCCCGGCCTCATGGACCATGTGAACGCCGGGAGGAAGCGATGGGATACGTCGTGCTCGCACTGCTGTTGATAGCCGGGGCGGCGTTCGCCGTCGCCGCGCAGCGTCGCTCGCACCGGACGCGGGGCGTGTCCCACCTCTCCGACCTGGACGCGGAGGTCGAGGCCAGCGGCTGGGTGCTGCGGCTCGGCGCGAGCCTGTCCGTCCCGGAGGCGAGGATCTGGGCCGGGGCCGGCGAAACGGCGACCCGAGCCCTGACCGATGCCGCGGAGTGCCACCGCGCGGCAGGTGCCCAACTGTCCGCGGCCCACACGGCGGACGAGTACGCCGAGGCGACGCGGGTGGCCAAGGAGGGCCTCGCCCATATCGCTACGGCGCGGGCGGCGCTGGGCGTGGCCGTAGCGGTGTGAGGGATCAGCTGCGGCGTTGCCGCCAGCGGCGTCCTACGTACGGCCCGCCCGTTCGGCCTTGAGTCGTCAGGCCTGGTCGGTGCCGGCCTGGGGCTGAGGTGCCTCGGCCCTCTCGACGAACAGGTCTTCCGCCGTGGACGCGGTCAGGGAACCGTCGAACCAGAGGGTGAGGGTGTCGAGGTCGGTGCAGGAGGTGATGCGTTCCCGGATGTGGTCGGGGATGTCGATGCCGTGCTTTTCCAGCACGCGCAGGATGAACGAGGCGCCCTCCTCGGCCTTGCCCTCTGTCTTGCCTTCCAGGTACTTCTCCTCGAAGAGCGTCCCGTGGCCCGGGAAGTGGGTGATGACGTTCGACATCAGCTCTCTCTATTTCTCCTTGGCCGGAGTGTTCTCCAAGCCGACTTCCGTTACTTCGAACCAATACGCCGTGGTGCCTGGGTCGAATGACAGGAGTCCGCGGGCCAGCGTCTCCAGTATGGCGGGCGCTCGCCGGTCGTCGCTATGGACGATGGCCGAGAGCACCGCCAGGGCCGGCTGCCGGGTCACCGTCGACTCGTCGGTGATCACCGGGACGGTGCCCGGTCCCAGCACGAACGGGCGTGTGACCTGGGTCGACCAGGGGCCCACAGCGCACTCGAAGGGGCCTGCTGCCCACTTCGCCGTCGATCGGTCTCGACATACGGCCACCAGCAGCACGGGCATGTCGTACTTCGCGCTGAGGTGCGCCACGTAGTAGGCCCAGCTCTTCGCCTTGTCCGGGTCCTTCTTGGTCTGGGACTCGATGGCGAGCAGGAAGCTCTCGCCCATGGCGGGTTCGAACTTGAGCACCGTGTCCACGCGGCGCTCAAGGGGCCGGATTTCGGTGGCGTCGGGTGTGATCGAGCCGAAGTCCGACTTCTCGGGCGGCGGGATGCCCAGTGACTCGAAGACGAGGGTGAGGGCCTCCGGATGCTCCTGGAAGAGCCGGTGGGTCGCCTCGTGGGTTGATGTGACCATGTGCGCAACCTAGGTGGATCAAGGACCGGGATGGCCGGTCGATTTGGGGACGTTCACTCCTTCGAGGGGCGGAGGAACGTTCAGGCTGCCGTGGTCAGTTCGCACCAGACGTACTTGCCCCGGCTGCCGTTCCTGGACAGCGGCTGCCAGCCCCAGAGATCGGCGCAGGCCTTGACGAGGCCCAGGCCGCGGCCCTCCTCCCCGTCCAGGAGCTTGGTCAACTCCCCTGGGGGCTCCGGGGGTTCGGGGTTCGCATCCCAGGCGCCGATACGGAGGGTGCCGGGTTTCCAGGAGACGCGTAGAGCCACGGGGCCTTTCGTGTGGCGTACGGAGTTGGAGACCAGCTCCGTTGCCAGGAGTTCGGCGGTGTCGACCAGGCCGATCAGTCCGTGCATCGTCAGGATCAGGCGGAGGGTGCGGCGGCTGACGGTGACGGCGCGGAGGTCTTGGGGGATGGTGAGGGTGTATTCCCAAGGGGCGGCTGCGGCGGCTGGTTCTTCGGTTTCGGGCATGCGTGACTCCTGGTCAGGGAGGGGGAGTTGGCGTGTTCTGCGGGTCGGCGGGCGGTGGCTTGTCGCGGCCGTCATGGCAGGGCGGGGCGGTGCGCTTCCGGGGTCCCGGTATTCCGCAGGGTGTGCGTCGCGTCACTGACGGTAGGGCCAAATGTTTCGCCGAAGCAAGTCGTTCGCGTAATCTGGCACCCGAACTGTGTTTTCAACCTCGTCTGAAGACAGTGAAGTTGGGAAAGTGGGAGCCGGATGCCCGCAAGGGTTCAACCAACCGCTCGTCAAGTACGCCTCGGTGCTGAGCTGCGCAAACTCCGCGAGGCGGCGGGACTGACATCTCGCGAGGCGGCTCGTCTGTTGGGAACGAACCCCGCCCAGATGAGTCAGATCGAAGCGGGTAATGCCGGGGTCAGCGGGGATCGGGTACGCAGGCTGGCGGTGCAGTACGCCTGCGCGGACCGGGAGTTGGTCGATGCCCTCGTGGAGATGGCGACGGATCGTACGCGCGGCTGGTGGGACGAGTACCGGGACGTACTGCCACCCGTCTTCCAGGACTTGGCTGAGCTGGAGCATCACGCGCGGTTCATGCAGGTGGTCGGCACTGCTCACGTGCCCGGGCTGCTCCAGACCGAAGACTATGCGCGGGCGGTCTTCGACTACGTCATTCCTGAACTACCAGAAAACGAGCGGGCGTTGAGGGTGGAACATCGTCTGCGCCGCAGGCAGGTCCTCACCCGGGAGGATGCCGCTTCCTACGAGGCGCTGGTGCATGAGTCCGTACTGCGCACGCGCGTCGCGGACCGCGTGGTAGCTCGCTCTCAGCTCGACGAACTGCTGAGCCAGTCGGAGCGTCCGAACATCACCGTGCGCGTGATCCCGTTCGACGTGGACGGTTTCGCCGGCGCGGGCGCGATGATGTTTTATGCCGGTGGACGGGTGCCCGAGCTGGACACTGTGCAGCGGGATGCCCCGTACGGCTCGGTGTTCGTGGATGCGCCCGCCCAACTACTGGCCATGCGAACTCTCTTCCGTAGGGTGGAGGCGGCGGCCCTTGCACCTGCCAAGTCGCAGGACTACATCCACCGAATGACGAAGGAGTTGTAAGGCGTGATCCAGTGGCAGAAGTCCTCGTTCTCCGGCGGTGGAGACGGCAACGAGTGCGTGGAACTGGCCCAGAGTCACGGCGCCTGGCTCCTCCGGGAAAGTGACGATCCCAGCCGGATACTCCCCGTCACCTCCACCGGGCTCGCCGGACTCCTGCGCCATCTCGGAGCCGACCCGCGATAGCGGAAGGAACTGCGAGACGTGATCCAGTGGCAGAAGTCGACCTTCTCCAGCGGAAGCGACGGGGCCAACTGTGTGGAAGTGGCCGCCCTAGAAGGTGAGTTGCTCCTCCGCGAGAGCGACGACCCCACCCGGATGCTCCCCCTCACCCCCACCGCCCTCGTCGCCCTCCTCCACCGCATGCGCGGGCAGCGCCTCGGCTCAAGCTGAGGAAGCGACTTCAGGATTCATGGGAAATCACAGCTCACGCCCATGTTTCTTACAGGCCTCTTACCTACCGTCCGGGCATGACGGGAAACGAAACAACCAACGAGTCGCCGGAACAACCGCGTAACCAATCCCCCGCGCACAAACGGGACTTGACCCGACGCAAGGTCGTCGTCGCGGGCGGAGCCGCCGTCGCCGCGGTGGGTGTGGGCGGAGGGCTCGCCGCGAGTGCCTTCGCGGACGGGGCGAGTCCCACCGCGCCCGGGAAGAGCACGGCGAGCGGTGCCGAGACGTGTTACACGCTCACCTCGGAGACCACCGAGGGGCCGTACTACATCGACGCCGACAAGATCCGCCAGGACATCACCGAGGACGAGGTGGGCATTCCCCTGACCCTCACCCTCAAGGTGATCGACGCGGAGACCTGCAAGCCGCTCAGGAACGCGGCCGTAGACATCTGGCACTGCAGCGCGCTCGGCATCTACTCCGGCTATGAGGCGATGAGCAGCGGAGGTGGTGGCGGAGGCGGCGCTCCCACCGACGCACCCTCCGGCACCCCCACCGGCGAACCCCCGTCCGGCGCCCCCTCCGGCGGAACCGGCGGTGGTCACTCCGAGCCGACCGACGACGAGCGTTATCTGCGCGGCACTTGGAAGACCGACAAGCGCGGCCACGTCACCTTCAAGACGGTGTTCCCGGGCTGGTACCAGGGCCGTTGCGTCCACATCCACGTGAAGGTGCACGTCGACGGTGAGTGGACCGACGCCGGTTATGAAGGTGGGCACACCTGTCACACCGGCCAGCTCTTCTTCGACGAGAAATCCGTGCTCGCGTCGGCGACGGTCGAGCCGTACTCCACCAACACCACCACCCGCACCACCCTCACCGAGGACACGATCTACCCGCAGAACGGCCACGAGGGCGGCCTGCTCTTCCTTGAGTACGACAAGAAGCGCATCGCCAAGGGTGTCCGCGCCCACCTGACGATGGGCGTCGCCCCGGACGAGACCCACGACAGCACGGACACCCAGCCGAGCGCGTCGGCATCGGCATCCGCGTCCTCATAGAGCGTCAACCATGCGCAGGATCAAGAAAGTTGGCGGGCCGCGGCAACTTTCTTGATCCTGACGGCCACTGAGGAGTCGTAAACCCTCGCCGTACCAAAGGACTTCCCGTGGCCACTCCTTCCCACCGCCGTTCCCTCCGCACGCGCCGCACGATCGTCGTCACGGCCGCCGTGGCCGCCGCGGGCGTCGGTGCGGGCTATCTCGTGCTCAACGCGAACGCCGCCGGCACCAGCGTCGACCTGTACCACCAGACCCTCGCGGCCAAGGACGGCTGGGCCTCGTCCGGTACCGGGACCACCGGCGGCGCGAAGGCCGATGCCGCGCACATCTTCACCGTGAGCACCCGGGCGCAGCTCGTGAAGGCGCTGGGGTCCGCGAGTGACACCACGCCCCGGATCGTCAAGATCAAGGGCACGATCGACGCCAACACCGACGACAGCGGGAAGAAGCTGAGCTGCGCCGACTACTCGGCGGGGACCGGCTATTCGCTGTCCGCCTACCTCAAGGCCTTCGACCCCTCCGCCTACGGCACCTCCAAGCTGCCCTCCGGTACGCAGGAGAAGGCGCGGGCGGCGGCGCAGGTCAAGCAGGCGAAGAACATCGTGTTCAAGGTGCCTGCCAACACCACCGTCGTGGGTGTGCCCGGCACCAAGGCCGGGATCACCGGCGGCATGCTCCAGGTACAGAGCGTGGACAACGTCATCGTGCGGAACCTGACCTTCGCCGCCACGCAGGACTGCTTCCCGCAGTGGGACCCGACGGACGGCGACAGCGGCAACTGGAACTCGCAGTACGACGCCGTGACGCTGCGCGGTGCCACGCATGTCTGGGCGGACCACAACACGTTCACCGACGCGCCCGGCCTCGACACCTCCGACCCGACGTACTACGGCCGCCAGTACCAGATCCACGACGGCGACCTCGACATCACCAAGGGCTCGGACCTGGTGACCGTCGAGCGCAACCAGTTCACCAACCACGACAAGACGATGCTGATCGGCAGCAGCGACACCGACAGCGTCGGCAAGCTGCGCGTCTCCATCCACCACAACGTGTGGAAGGGCATCGTGCAGCGGGCGCCGCTGGCCCGGATCGGGCAGATCCACATCTACAACAACTACTACGACACGACCGCCCTCAACGGTTACACGCTCCTCTACAGCGTCAACTCCCGTGCCAAGGCCCAGGTCGTCGCCCAGAACAACTACTGGAAGGTGTCCGCGAGCCAGAAGCTCGGCAAGCTGTTCAGCGGTGACGGCACCGGGTCCATCGCGGGCAGCGGCAACCTCGTCAACGGAACGGCCACCGACCTCGTCGCCGCCTACAACGCCGCCAACTCCAAGAAGCTGAAGACCACCGTGAACTGGACGCCGACCCTCACGGCAGGTCTGGAGACGTCGGCGAAGAATCTGCCGACGGAGCTCGCGACCACGACCGGGGCCGGCGTCCTCAAGTAGCCGATGGAGAAAGGCCGTTGCCTCAGATCAGCCAGAGGAGCCCGTACCCACCCAGGGCCGTGTCGCTCTTCTGGGTGAGGCCGACCGCAGGTCCGGTGAACAGCTTGGTGCCCGTGGCCGTCGGACGGGAGGTGCTGCCGGGGAAGACCCAGACGGCGCCGGTGGCGTTGTTCTCGTAGGCCGCGCTCACGAACAGCTCGGGCTTTCCGTCCTTGTTGACGTCCCCGACCGAGACCGTCGTACCGAAGAAGTCGTCGATCTCGGAGGCGCCGGGGACGCCGGCCGTGTCCTGGGAGAAGGAGTACGAGCCGCTGCCGAGGGCGCCCGTGCGACGGCCCGGGATCACCGTCACGTTTCCGGCCCGGCTCTTGCCGGAGAGGCTTTCGGAGGGGGCGCCTACGACGATGTCGGCGAGCCCGTCCCGGTTGAGGTCGGCCACGGCCAGGGCGCCGCCGAACTCGTCGTCCTTCTCGCTCGCGCCGGGCACCCCGGCGGTGTCCTGGGTGAGCTGTACGGGCTCGGCGGTCGCCGCGATGCCCTTCGCCGTGCCGTAGTAGACCAGGACGCGTCCGCCCAACGCGCCGTCCACACCCGCGACATCGGGCTCCCAGGGGTCGCCGACGACGAGGTCGGCGTACCCGTCGCCGTTGACGTCGCCCGAGGCGGCGATGAGGCCGTTGCCCCGCTTCGGCTGCATGACGGTGGTGGCCGGGTCGACGTAGACCTCGCCACCGCTCAGGTCGCTGAGGCCCTGGGTGGTGACGGCCAGGTCGAGCACGGTGTCGCCGTCGAAGTCGCCGAGCGCGACGCTCGCCGGAGAGGCGGTGTTCTGGTCGGGTACGGCCGAACCGTAGGTGCCGGTGCGGCTGAACGGTCCCTTGAAGACCAGGGAGTCCGATCCGGCGACCGCGACCTGCGTCCTGCTGCCCGCGCCGATGCTCAGAGCGGCCAGGTCGGTGCCGTACCGCTCCAGGTAGTCCGACGGCGCAGGCAGGTCGGTGCCCGTCGTCAGCCCGCTCTTGCCGCCCCACAACACGGTGACCAGGCCCGCGTCCTTGCCGCGGGTCGTGTCCTCGTACGGCGCGGAGACCACGAGGTCCGCGTAGCCGTCCCGGTTGAGGTCGGCCGTCGCGGTGGCGGAGCCGAACCCGTCACCCGCCTCCGCGGTGCCCGGTACCCCGGCGGTGTTCTGGGTGATCGTCTTGCGGTGGGCGGCCGAGATCCCCGACTTCGAGCCGTACAGGACGACGACGGCGCCGGCCGCCTCCTTGCCGGACACGTTCGCGCCGGGCGCGGGCAGTACGGCGTCGCGGTACCCGTCACCGTTGAAGTCGCCGGGAGCTGCTCCGTGGACCGCGAACGCGGGCGCGGCGGGCAGCAGCGAACCACCGGCCAGCACCGCGGCCACCGTCGCGACGGCTCTCCATCTGCCCCTGGACGTCCGTGACTTGAGCATGTGAGTCCCCTCCCACCCCGGGCGCATCCCCTGTGCGCCGACAACTGACGCGCAGTGTAAAGCCCGCGGCTGTGCGGGAGTTGGACTTTCCGGGCCAGGTGCTCAGCTGTCGTACGTGCCGTCCCACGGCGGGCCGAAGGCGTGCCGGTCCGGATACAGCTCGGCCCAGCTGCCGTCCTCGTCCTCCTCGACCAGCAGGCCGAACAGGACGCCGTCCACGGTGCGTTGGAAGGGGCGGACCGCGATATCGGTGTAGCTGCGGCGGGGGAGGGCGCGCAGCAGTTTCGCCAGGTGGATGCGGGCCTGTGAGAGGACCGAGTCGTCGCCGTGCGGGGCGCGTTGCTGCTCGGCCCAGGTGCCGGCGCACCAGATCTCCGAGTCGCGGTACCGGCCCGCGGCGTCGAAGGTGTGGAGCACCGTGTAGAGACGTTTCTGCTCTTCCCAGCCGTCGGCGGGACGGAAACCCTGGGGGAACGCGTAGGTGACCGACGCCAGGAACTGACCGTCCGCGTAGCGGCCGACGGCCCCGCTGCGCTGATTCGGGTCGTAGGCGATCGGGATGACCTCGGGGACTGCCATGGCGGCACCTTACGGGTTGGCGCGAACACGTCTACGTCGGGGTCCGTCACCGAGCCCGCATGACCTCGCTGAGTTGACCCGGGGTCAATGGTGGCACCGCGATGGGATGCGCCGCACCAGCCCGCAGTCCGTCGAGGAAGAAGGCCAGGCAGCGGCGCCAGGTGTCGGGGGCCGTCGCCATCGACTCCCGGATCACCTGGGACATCGCCCAGATCAGGGTGACCAGGTCCTCCGGCTCGAAATCAGGGCGCAACTGCCCGCTGTCCCGGGCCCGTTCGATGATCAGCTCCGCGCGCCGGAAGCCGCGGTGACAGGCCTGCTCGACCTCCCCCGCCGGCCGGAACCGTTGTGCCATCGCGTCGTTGAGGCCGTGGTCCTCGGCCTGCAGCGCGAAGAGTCCCTCGATGTACCCGACGAACCCGTCCCAGGGGTCCGGGGCCGCCAACGCCGACTCGATGATCCGCTCCAGCGCGGCCAGCCGTTCCGGGAAGATCGCGTCCCAGAACGCCTCCCGGTTCGGGAAGTGGTTGTACAGCGTGCCGATGCTGACCCCGGCCCGCCGGGCGATCTCCTCCAGCGGCGCGTCCAGGCCGCGCTCCCCGAACGCCTGGGTGGCGGCGACGAGGAGCTTGTCGCGGTTGCGCGCGGCGTCGGCCCGCAGGGGTTTGGGAGCGGGAGTGGGATCGGGCTGGTGCATGACGCCATCATACGGAACTTGAGATGAGCCTCAGGTTCCGTGCTACGGTCGGAGACATAAGTTGAGGTGCACCTCAAGTTAGCCATGTCCGTGAATTCACCCCGGAAGGCTCCGCCATGCCCGCATCGCAACAGCCCAAGATCGCCGTCGTCCTCGGGGTCGGCCCCGGCCTCGGCATGTCCGTCGCCCACCGCTTCGGCCGCGAGGGATACACCGTTGCGCTGGTGTCCCGCAGCGACGTCCGGCACGCCCGCTACGTCGCGTCACTCGCCGCGGCGGGCGTCGAAGCCGCGTCCTACGTCGCCGACGTGCGCGACACCAAGCAGCTCGGCTCGGTTCTCGACTCCGTCGCCGAGCGGTACGGCCGTATCGACCTCGTCTACTACGGGCCGGGCGCCCTCGACCTCGACGAGAGCCGCCCCAAGTCGATCACCGAGACCGACTCCGCCGGCGTCCAGGAGGCGATGACGTGGATGTATCCGGCCGTCGACGTGGTGGGCAGGGTGCTGCCCGGCATGGTCGAGCGGGGTGGCGGCGCGTTGGTGTTCGCGGGCGGGCTCAGTGCCGTGGTGCCGATGCCCACGCTCGGCGCGCTCGCCGTCTCGTCGGCCGCCCTGCGCAACTACGCCCTGACCTTGAACGCCGCGCTGGCAGGCACCGGGGTGTACGCAGGGAACCTGGTCATCGGCGGACTCATCGAGCGCGGTGACATCCACCAACTGCTGACGTCGAACCCCGAGCAGTTCGGGAACGTCGGCGACCGGACCCTCGACCCGGACGAAATCGCTGACGGCGCCTGGGAGTTGGTGGCGCGACGGGACCGGGCGGAGGACACGTTCAGCGTGCTCGGCTAAGAGTCCGTGGAGTCCGTACGGTCCTCACGGTCTTCAAGACGCGGAAAGAGCACCGCGCCCTTCGTCACCCGGGAGCCGGGCGGGAGTTGTCCCCAGTCGGAGGCCTGCCGGATGTGCTGGTCCCGTAGCGGGCCCAGGGACGTCGAGGCGCCGAGGGAGTCCCACAGGCGCTCCGACGTCTCCGGCATGACCGGTTCGAGGAGGATCGCGATCGCGCGCAGCGAGTCCGCGGCCGTGTAGAGGATCGTCGCCAGGCGGTCGCGGGCCTCGGGGGAGTCGGACTTGGCGACCTTCCAGGGTTCCTGGTCGGTCAGATAGCCGTTGACCTTCCGGACGAAGTCGAAGACGGCCAGGATGCCGCCCTGGAAGTCGAGTTGGTCGCCGATACGGCGGTCCGCCTCCGAAGTCGCCGTGAGCAGAGCCGACTTGAGTGAGCGCTCGGCCTCGGTCTCCTCCCCCGGCGCGGGCAGCGCGCCGTCGAAGTACCTGGCCGTCATCGCGGTCACCCGGGACGCCAGGTTGCCGTAGCCGTTGGCGAGTTCGCTGGTGTAGCGGGCGGTGAAGTCCTCCCAGGAGAAGGAGCCGTCCTGGCCGAAGGCGATCGCGCGGAGGAAGTACCAGCGGTAGGCGTCCACGCCGAAGTGCGCGGTCAGGGTCTCGGGGCTGATGCCCGTCAGGTTCGACTTGGACATCTTCTCGCCGCCGACCAGCAGCCAGCCGTTGGCGGCGATCCGGCCCGGGAGGGGGAGGCCGTTGGCCATCAGCATCGCCGGCCAGATCACCGCGTGGAAGCGGAGGATGTCCTTGCCGACCAGGTGGACGTCCGCCGGGAACGTCGCCTCGAACTTCGCCGGGTTCTCGTTGTAGCCCACCGCCGTCGCGTAGTTGAGGAGCGCGTCGACCCAGACGTAGATCACGTGCGAGGTGTCCCAGGGGACCTTGACGCCCCAGTCGAAGGTCGAGCGGGAGATCGACAGGTCCTGGAGGCCCTGGCGGACGAAGTTCACGACCTCGTTGCGGGCCGAGGCGGGCTGGATGAAGTCCGGGTGGGCTTCGTAGTGGGCGAGGAGACGGTCGCCGTACTCGCTCAGCTTGAAGAAGTAGTTCTCCTCCTTGAGGAGTTCCACGGGCCGCCGGTGGATGGCGCACAACAGGGTCCCACTGCCGTCCTCCGCCTCGATCAGCTCGCCGGGGAGCTTGTACTCCTCGCAGTAGACGCAGTACGGGCCCTCGTAACCGCCCTTGTAGATCTCGCCCTTGTCGTGCAGGTCCTGCACGAACTCCTGGACCCGGTCGGTGTGCCGGCGCTCGGTGGTGCGGATGAAGTCGTCGTTGGAGATGGCGAGATGGTCCCAGAGGGGTTTCCAGGACTCCTCGACCAGACGGTCCGCCCACTCCTGCGGGGACACGCCGTTCGCCTCCGCCGTGCGCAGGATCTTCTGGCCGTGCTCGTCCGTGCCGGTGAGGAACCAGACGTCCTCACCGCGCCGGCGGTGCCAGCGGGCGAGGACGTCGGCGGCGACGGTGGTGTAGGCGTGGCCGAGGTGCGGGGCGTCGTTGACGTAGTAGATGGGGGTGGTGACGTAGTACGTCATCGGGTCGTCCCTGTCCAGTACGTCATCGGGTCACCCCTGGTCTCCGCCGAACCGCTCCTTGTACGTCTCCAGGTCCTCCTCCGTGAGCTTCGCGAAGAGGACCGGGGGGACGGTGAAGGGGGTACCGGCGGGGACGGCGGACAGGGCGCGGGCCTCTTCGGCGGAGACCCAGGTGGTGGTGTCGTCCTTGAGCTGGAACGCCTGGCGCATCGCCGCCGACGACGCCGGGATGAAGGGTTCCGAGACCACCGCGTAGAGGTGGATCAGGTTCATCGCCGTGCGCAGGGTGAGGGCCGCGGCCTCCGGGTCGGTCTTGATCTCCAGCCAGGGGGCCTTCTCCTCCAGGTAGGAGTTGCCCGCCGACCACAGGGCGCGCAGCGCCGCCGCGGCCTTGCGGAACTGGAGGGCCTCCATCTGGGTCTCGTACTCGGCCAGCAGGCCGGCGATCTCCTCGCCGAGCTTCGCCTCCGCCGGGCCCGCGTCGGCGCCCGCAGGGACCTCGTCGCCGAAGCGCTTCTTCGAGAAGGACAGGACGCGGTTGACGAAGTTGCCGAGGGTGTCCGCCAGGTCCTTGTTCACCGTGGCGGTGAAGTGCTCCCAGGTGAAGGAGGAGTCGTCGGACTCGGGGGCGTTGGCGATCAGGAAGTAGCGCCAGTAGTCGGCCGGGAGGATGCTCAGGGCCTGGTCGGTGAAGACGCCCCGCTTCTGGGACGTGGAGAACTTTCCGCCGTAGTACGTCAGCCAGTTGAAGGCCTTGACGTAGTCGACCTTCTTCCACGGCTCGCGGATGCCGAGCTCGGTGGCCGGGAACATCACCGTGTGGAACGGGACGTTGTCCTTCGCCATGAACTCCGTGTAGCGGACGGTGGCGTCGCTCTCGTACCACCAGGACTTCCAGTCGCGGGTCTCCCCGGCCGGGGCCGCGTCCGCCCACTCCTTCGTCGCGCCGATGTACTCGATCGGGGCGTCGAACCAGACGTAGAAGACCTTGCCCTCGGCCGCCAGCTCCGGCCAGGTGTCGGCGGGGACCGGGACGCCCCAGTCCAGGTCGCGGGTGATCGCGCGGTCGTGGAGGCCCTCGGTGAGCCACTTGCGGGCGATGGAGGAGGCGAGCTGCGGCCACTCCTCCTCGTGCGCCGCGACCCACTCCTCCACCTCGTGCTGGAGCTTCGACTGGAGGAGGAAGAGGTGCTTGGTCTCCCGCACCTCCAGGTCCGTGGAGCCGGAGATCGCCGAGCGCGGGTTGATCAGGTCGGTCGGATCCAGGACGCGGGTGCAGTTCTCGCACTGGTCGCCGCGGGCCTTGTCGTAGCCGCAGTGCGGGCAGGTGCCCTCGACGTAGCGGTCCGGGAGGAAACGGCCGTCGGTGGGCGAGTACACCTGGCGGATCGCGCGCTCTTCGATGAAGCCGTTCTCGTTGAGGCGGCGGGCGAAGTGCTGGGTGATCTCGCGGTTCTGCGGGGAGGAACTCCGGCCGAAGTAGTCGAAGGCCAGCGCGAAGCCGTCGTATACCGCCTTCTGCGCGTCGTGCGCCTGGGCGCAGAACTCCGCTACGGGGATGCCCTGCTCCTTCGCGGCCAGCTCGGCCGGGGTGCCGTGTTCGTCCGTCGCGCAGATGTAGAGCACGTCGTGGCCGCGCTGGCGGAGATAGCGGGAGTACACGTCCGCCGGGAGCATGGACCCCACCATGTTGCCCAGGTGCTTGATCCCGTTGATGTACGGAAGGGCGCTGGTGATGAGGTGTCGAGCCATCGGGGGGCTGCTCCCAGGTCGGTGTGTTGCTGTTGTTGCGAACCTTGAAATCGTAGCCGACATGGGTATGCCGCCCGCCTCCCGTTTTACGGGGTGGGAAGCGGGCGGCACAGGGGTTTCGGTGTTACGGGCGCCAGTCGATCAGTACGCCGTCGTAGAGCTCGGCGTCCGTGAGCTCCAGGGGGGTCGGGCCCGCGTGGAAGAAGGCCGTGTTGTCGGTCTTCAGCTTGCGGAGGTAGTCGAAGGCCTTGTTGTCGTGGTCGCCGAACGCGACGAACGAGAAGAACACGGAGGCGTGCGACTTCGCGGCGTCGGTCAAGGACTGGGTCGCCGGGGTCTTCGCGTCCGGGGCGCCGTCCGTCTGGAAGACGACGAGGGCGGGGGTGCCGGGGGTGGCGTTCTTGTCGTAGTGCGCGAGTACGGCTTCCACGGCGGCGTGGTAGCTGGTACGGCCCATGCGGCCGAGGCCGGCGTGGACCTCGTCGATCGCGGTCTCGGGGGAGGCGGGGGTGAGGTCTGTGGTGCCGTCCACTTCGGTGGAGAAGAAGACGACGTGGACCTTGGCCTCGGGGTCCAGATTGGCTGCCAGGGCTACGGTCTGGTCGGCGAGGGCCTGTGCGGAACCGTCCTTGTAGTACGGGCGCATGCTCGCGGAGCGGTCCAGGACGAGGTAGAGCTGCGCTCGGGTACCGGTGAGGTTGGCCTTGGCGAGAGCGGTGGCGGCGGAGCCGGACCCCACGGCCTCGGCTACGCCCTCGGCCTCGATGCTTTTCCCACCCGCACCGCCCGTGCTGCTTTCGTCGTCGGGTGCGGGTGGCCCCTGTGGGGCGGACTCGCCGTCGGCGGCTGCGGCGGCGACGGCGGCAGCGACCG
>NZ_JAWOAI010000245.1:0-14421 GCF_033194735.1 Streptomyces sp. W16 | reverse complement strand
CGTTGGGCGGTTGCCGGACGGTACCGCGTTCGCGGTCGTGGCCGGGGCTGAGGCCGGCGCGCTCCATGAGGTCTGGCCGCTCGTCGCCGCGGCCGAAGCCGCCGTGCCGCTCTACGGCGGGACCGGGGTGCCTGTCGCCGAGGCGAAGGATCTCAACGGGGCGCTGGCGCAGGCGCGTTACGCGCTCACCTCGGCGCGCGGTACCGCACGTGACGGGTCGGCGCTCACCGATGCCTCGGCGCTCACCGGGCTCGACGCGCTGCTCACCGGTGTGCCGGCCGAGGTCCGTACCGCCTTCAGCCGGACCGTCCTCGGTGAACTGCGGGGCAACGCCGTCCTGTTGGAGACCCTGGAGACCTTCCTCGCCTGTGACGGCTCCTGGGCGCGGACCGCGGAGGCGCTGCATCTGCATGTCAACTCCGTGCACTACCGCATCGGTCGCATCGAGCACTTCACCGGCCGCGACCTCTCCCGCCTCTACGACCGACTAGACCTGTGGGCGGCCCTGTTGTGCCGGACGGACAGCGCCTAGCCTGCACGTCACAGGGGAGGTCACGGATGCTGTTGCGTCAGCTGGAGTACCTCGTCGCGCTCGCCCGTGAGCGGCACTTCGCGCGCGCCGCGGCGGCCTGCTACGTCTCGCAACCCTCGCTGTCGGCCGCGATCCGCCGACTGGAGCACGAGTTGGACGTGCCCATCGTGCGGCGCGGCAGACGGTACGAGGGACTGACCCCGGAGGGTGAGGTGGTGCTCGCCTGGGCGCACCGCATCCTGGCCGAACGGGACGCCCTGCACCAGGAGTTGTCCGCATTGCGCGGAGGCCTCACCGGCACGCTGAGGCTGGGCGTGGTGCCGACCGCGCTGCCCGCCGCCTCCCTCCTCACCACCCCGTTCTGCGAACGGCATCCCCGGGCCCGGGTCGCCCTGGAGTCGCTGTCGTCCGTCGGCATCACCCAGGGGCTCGCCGAGTTCGAGCTGGACGTGGCGATGACGTATATGGACGACGACACCCTGCGCAACGTCCGCCGCTTCCCGCTCTACGAGGAGCGGTACGTGCTCCTCACGCCGGTCGACGGGCCACTTGCCAGTGTGACCAAGGCCAGTTGGGCACAGGCGGCCACGCTTCCCCTCTGCCTGCTCAACTCGCGGATGCGCAACCGCCGCATCATCGACGAGTGCTTCGCCGCCGAAGGCGCTACGGCCTCTCCTGCGATCGAGTCGGACAGCGTCGCCGGGCTCTACACGCTGCTGCCCGGCGGGCGTTGGTCCAGCGTGATCTCGCATGCGTGGCTGCACATGTTCGACGTACCGGACGGAATGCGGGTCGTACCCCTGAACGGGCCCGCGCACGGGCCGCGGGTCGGACTGGTCGTCGCCCGCAGCGATCCCCAATCGGTGCTGGCGGAGGCGCTGTTGAAGGTGGCGAGGGAGGCGGGCGTACGGGACGCGCTCGACGAGCTGCTCACCGCCCACCTGGGCGAGGTCCGCTGATAGACGCGGGCTATCCGGGCATAGCAACGTTCGCTTTGACCAGGGCGATCGACCCCGAGGATCGTGAAGTGCATCTTCCGACAACGGAGTTGAGGAGCCGCGACATGGCCAAGGTTCTCTGTGTCCTGTACGACGACCCGACCGACGGATACCCGACCTCGTACGCCCGCGACGACCTGCCCGTGATCGACCACTACCCGGGCGGCCAGACCACCCCCACCCCCGAAGCGGTCGACTTCACCCCCGGTCACCTCCTCGGCAGCGTCTCCGGTGAACTCGGCCTGCGCGCCTACCTGGAGGCCGCCGGGCACGCCCTCGTAGTCACCTCCGACAAGGACGGCGAGGGCTCGGTCTTCGACCGGGAACTGGTCGACGCCGACATCGTGATCTCGCAGCCGTTCTGGCCCGCGTACCTCACCCCCGAGCGGATCGCCGCCGCGAAGAACCTCAAGCTCGCGGTCACCGCCGGCATCGGCTCCGACCACGTCGACCTCGACTCGGCGATCTCCCACGGCGTGACGGTCGCCGAGGTGACGTACTGCAACAGCATCAGCGTCGCCGAACACGTCGTGATGATGACGCTCTCCCTCGTGCGCAACTACCTGCCGTCGCACCAGGTCGTCCTCGACGGCGGCTGGAACATCGCGGACTGCGTGGCCCGTTCGTACGACCTCGAAGGCATGCACGTCGGTACGGTCGCCGCCGGGCGGATCGGACTCGCCGTGCTGCGGCGGCTCGCGCCCTTCGACGTGAAGCTGCACTACACCGACCGGTACCGGCTGCCCGAGGACGTGGAGCGGGAGTTGGGGCTGACCTGGCACGAGAGCGCCGAGGACATGGTGCCGCACTGCGACGTCGTGACGATCAACGCGCCGCTGCACCCCGAGACGGAGGGGCTGTTCGGCGACAAGCTGCTCGCGCAGATGAAGCGCGGCGCGTATCTCATCAACACCGCGCGGGCGAAGATCGTCGACCGCGATGCCGTCGACCGGGCGCTGCGCAGCGGGCAGTTGGCGGGGTACGCCGGTGACGTGTGGTTCCCGCAGCCGGCTCCGGCGGACCACCCGTGGCGGACCATGCCGCACCACGGGATGACCCCGCACATCTCCGGTTCGTCGCTGTCGGCGCAGGCCCGGTACGCGGCTGGGACCCGGGAGATCCTGGAGGCGTTCTTCGCGGGGCGGCCGATCCGGGACGAGTACCTGATCGTGGACGGGGGTGCGCTGGCGGGGACCGGCGCGCACTCCTACTCGGTCAACAAGTGACGGAACACTCCGTCGGCACGTGAGCGACGGAGGCCACGGCCCGCTTCACACCCGGTCGATGTGCACGTTCGTCGACTTCACGCGGGCGGTGGCCTCCATGCCGACCTCCAGGCCGAGTTCCTCGACCGCCTCACGGGTCAGCAGCGAGACCAGCCGGTGCGGGCCCGCCTGGATCTCGACCTGGGCGGCGACATCGCCGAGCTTGATCGCGGTGACGATACCGGGGAACGCGTTGCGCACCGAGGTGTAGGAGGTGTCCTCCTCGACGACGCCCGACTTCGCCAACTCCACCGAGAACGCGGCCAGATCGACACCGTCGATGAGCCGACGGCCGCCCTCGTCGCGGTGGGTCGTCACCCGGCCCGCGTCCGCCCACCGGCGCGCGGTGTCCGGACTCACGCCGAGCAGCCGCGCGGCCTGGCCGATTGTGTAGGACTGCATAGGCGCCACCCTAGGTGCAGAAACGGAAGTCGGTGGACGGGGGGTTGGCTCTGGGGTATAACGCGATATAGCGTCAGTCCGTCGATCGGGGTGAGGGTATGTCGGGTGAGCTGATGAGCACGACCGCGTTGCGGGCCTCGCATGCGGACCGGGACCGCGTCGTGGACGTGCTGACCGGCGCGGCCGGTGACGGACGGCTGACCGCCGAGGAGCTGGACGAGCGCGTGGAGGCGGCCCTGACTGCCCGCACGCTGGGGGAGTTGGCGGTTCTGACGGCCGATCTGCCGGTGGTGGCCGGTGCGGTCGCGGCGGAGGTCAGGGATGTCGTCCGTATCGAGCAGCACGGCGGTTCGGCGCACCGTGGCGATGGCTGGGTGGTGCCGCGCAGGCTGGAGATCCGGTCGAGCCTGGGCGATGTGACCCTCGACTTCACGCAGGCGGTGATCACCGAGGGCACCTTGCGCATCGACCTGGACATGCATCTGGGTGCGCTGCGATTGGTGGTCCCGCCGGGCGTAGTGGTGGACACCGACTCCCTGGTGTTCAGCTACGGGAAGATCAAGACGCGCGGGCGCGCCGACGCCGGTGCGCCGGTCGACCTGCGGATCGAGGTCGTTGGGCAGATACGGCTCGGGAAGGTCGTGGTGCGCCGGACGCGGCGCAAGGTCAGGAAATCCCCGACGCCCTGAGCACCGACCGGGCCGTCTCGTCGTCGATCAGATGGCCCAGGTGACGTCGGACATCGGTGCCCTGGCGCAGGGTGCCGCGCTCCATCGAGTGCCGTATGCCCGTGTCCAGTTCGTGCCAGAGCAGGGGGTTGGCGACCAGCACCCGGGGGTCCAGTTCGAGCCATTGCCCGTACGTGTCCCGCAGCACCAGGCGCGCGGAGACATCGCCGTACTGCCGTACGACGGTCAGCGCGTCCGTGTGCACCGTGCGCCGCAGCAGCGGGGTGTCCACGGTCAGCCAGCCGGGGCCCGCGGTGACGCGATGCGGGAGCAGCACTGTGAAGAGCGCCGCCGACATGGCGAACCACAGCAGCGCGCGGGTCAGGGTCAGGGTTCCGGCGTTCCAGTCGACCAGCAGGGTCATCCCGAGGAAGCCGAGCGCGCAGCCCGTCGCCAGCCGGGCGTCGCCACGCCAGTGGCGGTCGCCGGCCGGGTCCGGTGGTGGTGGGCTGTGCCGCATGACGCCGACCGTAGGCCGCCGGGAGCGCGGCGCGCCGGGCGCTGACGGGGCTCTTACGCTGCGGGACCGGATTTTGTCGCGTCTCTTACGGTGACGGTGACAAGGCGGGTCCTGAACGGTCAACCCGTGTGCACGCGCGGCCGGCGCGCCCGGTCCGGTTCCGCCTCGCGGAGGACCTCGCGGGTGACCGGGGCGACCTCACCCTGGCCGAAGAGGAAGAAGCGGAGGAAGTTGGCGAAGGGGTTGCCCTCGGTCCACTCGAAGTACATGTGCGGGATGCGGCCCGTCGTGTCGCGGGCGTGCAGCATCAGCGCGGCAAGGGCGTTCGGAATGGACGAGGACTCCAGGGTCAGCACCCGGTAGCGGCCGTGCAGCACCTCGCCGCGCACGGTCAGGCCCGCCTCGAACTCGGAGGCGTCGAGGACCGTCACCTCCACGAACACGAAGTCCTCGCCGGGGATGTCGTTGTCGTTGCGGATCTGCTCGATCTTGTCCCGGTACTCGGCCTTGTCCCGGCGCTCGGGTTCGTTCGCGACGAAGCGGATCTTCCGGCTGGCCATGTCCCGGATGAATCGTTCCGCCATGGGGTCCAGCTGCACGCTGGTGACGCGCAGTTCGAAGGCGCGGGCCAGCCGGGACAGCAGGGAGACCAGGATGATGCCGGCGATGAAGCAGGCGCCGATCTTCACGCCGTCCGGGCGCTCGATGACGTTCACGACGGTGACGTAGAGGAGGACCGCCGAGACGACCCCGAAGGCGATGGTCCAGTTGCGCTGGCGGGCGCGGCGGGCGGAGATGGTCACCGCGATCGCGGCCGAGGACATCAGGACCAGGACGCCGGTGGCGTAGGCGCCGCCCTGCGCGTCGACGCTGGCGTCGAAGATCCAGGTGACCAGGAACGCGACCAGCGTGAAGACGATCACCATCGGGCGCACGGCACGGGCCCAGTGCGGGGCCATGCCGTAGCGGGGCAGGTAACGCGGCATCAGGTTGAGCAGGCCGGCCATCGCGGAGGCGCCGGCGAACCACAGGATGGCGATGGTGGAGAAGTCGTAGACCGTGCCGAAGGCGTTGCCCAGGTACTCGTGCGAGAGATACGCCAGTGCGCGTCCGTTGGCCCGGCCGCCGGACTCGAACTCCTTCTCCGGGATGAGCACGGTGGTGATGAAGCTGGTCGCGATCAGGAACACGCTCATGATGAGCGCGGCGGCGGTGAGCAGCTTCTTGGTGTCCCGGATCCGGCCCTTCGGATTCTGCTCGGTGTCGTCCGGGTCGCCCTCGACGTGCGGCATGACGGCCACACCGGTCTCGAAGCCGGAGAGGCCCAGCGCCAGCTTGGGGAAGACCAGCAAGGAGACGCCGACCATGGCGAAGACGTTGCCGTGTTCGGTGGTCAGCGCACTGGTCCAGTCGGTGACCACGTGTCCCTCGGTGACCACGTGCCACATCCCGACGATCACGACCACGGTGTTGAGCACCAGGTACGCCACCACCAGGTACACCGCGACGCCGATCGCCTCCAGGAAGCCCTTGAGGAACACCGCGCCCAGCAGGGCGACCAGGATCAGGGTGATCAGCATCTGCTTGTCGTGCAGCACGCTCGTGAAGTGCGGGTTCTCCACCAGGTGGGTGGAGGCGTCCGCCGCCGAGAGAGTGATGGTGATCAGGAAGTCGGTCGCGGCGAAGCCGAGCAGGGCCAGGACGAACAGCTTGCCCTTCCAGAACGACAGCAGCCGCTCCAGCATCGCGATGGAGCCCTCGCCGTGCGGGCTCTCCTCGGCCACCCGGCGGTACACGGGCAGGGCGCCGAAGAGAGTGACCAGCACGAGGACGATGGTCGCCACCGGCGACAGCAGTCCGGCGGCCAGGGCGGCGATGCCGGGCTGGTAGCCGAGGGTGGAGAAGTAGTCGACGCCGGTCAGACACATCACCCGCCACCAGCGCTGGCCCTCGTGGGCGTGCTGCTCGGGTTCCGGCACGGGCTGCGGAGCCTGTCTGCCGTTCTTGCCCATGTCGGCCAGGCCCTCCAGCATCCAGGCGCGCAGGCGACTGGGAGGGTGTTCGGTCGTGGTCATGGGCGTGCTCCTGGGGTGCGGGTCAGCGTGCGGTTTCTGGCCATCACGCGGACGGCGGCACCAGCGTAAGCGGAGAGTGACGCGTGGGCCCATGGATGTCGGGGCCGTAGGCGTCAATCTTCCGTTAAGACTGGCCGGGTGGGCGGCAGGGGCACATCAGGAAGGGGTGGCCGGGAGCGTTTCGGGGCGCGTTGGGCTGTATGGGGGGTGTGGGGAGGGCGATGGGTGGGCGATACGGGGCGGTGGACACCGAGCGTGACGACGGGCCGCCTCACACGTCCGCCAGCCTCGCCTCCTCCAGGTCCAACGACCGCTGGAGCCGCCTGCGGGTCGTGTCGCTGATGGTGTGGTCGTCGTAGAGACGCTGGAGTTCCACCGCCTCGACGGCGATCAGGTCGCGGCGGAGCTGGCGGTAGACCAGGTCGGCCGACTCCGTGTGTGACGCGTGGCCGTTGTTCTCGGCGAGGCGGTCGCGGGCGTCGTCGAGGCGGGCGTTGAGGCCGCGGCGGAGGCGGTCGAGGACCACGTCCGGTACGGCTTCCAGTTCCGCGAGTTCGTCGAGGCGGCGGATGCCCGCGTCGGCCAACCGGCAGCGGGCGGACGCCTCTTCGCGTTCCGTGTGGTCGGGCTCCAGCGCGATGCCGGAGCGGCGGACGACGGGCGCGAGGGTGAAACCCTGCACGACCAGCGTGACCACGACGACCGAGGTGGTCAGGACGAGGACCAGCGGTCGGTCGGTCAGCGTGGCGCCGCTCTTGGTGACCTCCGGGATCGACAGCGCCGCCGCCAGCGGGAGGACACCCCGGGTGCCCGCCCACGTCAGCACCATCGGCACCCGCCAATTCACCCTGTGCGTCCCGCCCTTGCGCTGCACCACCGCCGACAGCGGCGCCAGCCACAGCAGTCGTACGGCGATCAGGGTGCCCGCCACCGCGAGCGCGTACAGCGGCCAGGCCCGGTCGCCGTCGGACAGCGCCCGTACCTGTGCGGGCAGCGCCAGTCCGATCAGGGAGAACACCACGCTCTCCAGCAGGAACACCAACGTGCCGTAGACGGCGTGCAGTTGGAGCCGGATGCGGGCGTTGGTGAGCCGGTCGCCGCGACCGCCCAGGACGACGCCCGCCACCACCACCGAGGTCACGCCCGACGTGTTCGCGCCCTCTGCCAGCACATAGGCCGCGTACGGCGTGACCAGGGCGATCACCGTCTCCAGGACCGGGTCCTCGGTGTGCCGCCGGATCAGTGTCACGACGTAGGCGACGGCCGCCCCGATGACCGTGCCGCCGCCCGCGAGCACGACGAACTCGCCGCCCGCCGAGCCCCAGTCGGCCGCCGCCGAGGCCACCGCGACGCTTACCGCGACCCGGAACAGGACCAGCGAGGTCGCGTCGTTGAACAGGGACTCCGCCTGGACGAGCATCTGGACCCGGGGCGGGAGCGCGAGCCGTCGGCCCAGCGCGGTGACGGCGACCGGGTCGGTGCTGGCCAGGACCGCGCCGAGCACGAACGCCATCTGCCAGGACAGCGGGGTCACCGTCGACGCGACCCAGCCCACGGCCGCCGCGGACGCGAGGACCAGGCCGATCGCCAGGATCCCGACCGGCTTCCACACGGCCTTCAGCTCGCGCCACGACAAGTCCTCGGCACTGGCGTAGAGCAGCGGCGGCAGCACCACCAGGCCGATGACGTCCGGGCTGATCTCGATGGCCGGGGTGCCCGGCAGCAGGGCCACGGCGAGACCGGCGACCACGAGCAGAGAGGGCGCCGGGATACGCCACCGGCGGGCGAACGTCGCCACCAGCGTCGCCAGTACCACCAGTGCCAGAACCGTGCCGACGCCGCGCATGCCGTCCCCCTGTGGTCTTGGACGAGCCCATGCGGACTCCCCGCCGACCAGACTTCCCGGCACACCGCGCTCACCCTAACCCGGCCCGGCGACGTCAAGACAGTGTCAACGTCCTTGCGGGCGGCGCCAGGGACGCATCAAGAAGCCCGCCCGAAGGCCTGCGGAGCGCTTCTCTGGGAGGCGATGAACGACGTACTGCGACGCGGGCGACTGAAGGTCTACCTCGGGGCGGCCCCGGGTGTCGGCAAGACCTACCGCATGCTCGACGAGGCGCGGCGCCGGGCCGCCCGGGGCGCCGATGTGGTGGTGGGGTTCGCCGAGTGCCACGGGCGCCCGCGCACCGAGGCGATGCTCGACGGCCTGGAGGTCGTCGCGCGGGCCCAATGTGCCTATCGGGGCGGGTACTTCGAGGAGATGGACCTCGGCGCGGTCCTCGTCCGCCGCCCGGAGGTGGCCGTCGTCGACGAGTTCGCCCACAGCAACGTCCCCGGCGGCGGACGCAACGCCAAGCGGTGGCAGGACATCGACGAGCTGCTCGCCGCCGGCATCGACGTCGTCACCGCCGTCAACGTGCAGCATCTGGCCTCCCTCAAGGACGTCGTCGAGAAGATCACCGGGGTGCCGCAGCACGAGACGGTGCCCGACGACGTCGTACGCCGGGCCCAGCAGATCGAGCTGATCGACATGCCGCCGGAGGGACTGCGGCGGCGCATGGCACACGGCAATATCTACGCGCCGGAGAAGATCGACGCGGCCCTCGCCAACTACTTCCGGCCCGGAAACCTCACCGCCCTACGGCAGTTGGCGCTGCTGTGGGTCGCCGACCGGGTCGACGAGGCCCTGCACACCTACCGCGCCGAGCACGCGATCGGCGGGGTGTGGGAGACCCGGGAACGGGTGGTCGTCGCCCTCACCGGCGGCCCCGAGGGCGACACACTCGTCCGGCGGGCCGCCCGCATCGCCGACCGGTCGGCAGGCGGTGATCTGCTCGCCGTGCACGTGGCGCGCAGCGACGGACTCGCCGCCGGGGTGTCCCACGCCTCGCTCGCCCGGCAGCGCAGGCTCGTCGAGGACCTCGGCGGCAGCTACCACTCGGTGGTCGGCGACGGAGTCGCCACCGCCCTGGTCGAGTTCGCCCGCACCGAGAACGCCACCCAACTCGTCCTCGGCACCAGCCGCCGGGGCCGGTTCGAGCGGTTCCTGACCGGACCCGGCACGGGCGAGACGGTCACGGAACTCTCCGGTGACATCGACGTCCACCGGGTCACGCACGAGCGAGCCGGCCGCGGCACCCTGCTGCCGTCCCGGCGGCGCACCTTGTCGACTGCACGGCTAATTGCCGGTCCCGTAGCGGGACTTGTGCTGCCGGTGCTGCTCACCGTGTGTCTCGCCCAGGTGCGCGGCACGGTCAACCTCACCAGCGAGGCACTGCTGTTCCTGCTCGCCGTCGTCGGGGTTGCCTGCATAGGCGGTGTCACCTCGGCGGTCATCGCGTCGGTGACGGCCTCGCTGCTGCTCAACTACTGGTTCATCCCGCCCATCGGCCAGTTCACCCTGGACGACCCCAACGCCCTTTTGGCGCTGGGGGTGTTCACGGTGGTGGCGGCGACCGTGGCCGCCGTCGTCGACCGTTCGCTACGACTGTCCCGGCGCTCGGCGCGTGCCACCGCCGAAGCGGAGACGATGTCCTCCCTCGCGGGCAGCATCGTGCGCGGCGGCCAGACGATCCCGGCCTTGCTGGAACGCACCCGCGAGACCTTCGGCACCGACTCGGCGGAACTCGTCGACGAACCACCGGACCACGAGGTCGGCGCCGGTGTCACCACCGTCCCCGCCGGTCCCGGAGCTTTCCTCGTCCTGCGCGGACGCACCCTGTCCTCCTCGGAACGACGGGTGCTCGCCGCCTTCGCCGCGCATGTCGGCTCCGCCGTCGAACGGGCCCAACTCGCCCAGGCGGCAGCCGAGATAGAGCCGGTGAAGGCCGCCGACCGGTTGCGTACGGCGCTGCTGCGGGCGGTCGGCCACGACCTGCGGACCCCGCTCGCGGCGGGCTGGGCCGCCGTCACCTCGCTGCGCGGCCGGGACGTGGAGTTCTCGGACGAGGACCGCGACGAACTCCTCGCCACCGCCGACGAGTCCATGGCCAAGCTGAACCGACTCCTTGAGAACCTCCTCGACTTGAGCCGCCTTGAGGCGGGCGTCCTCCCCCTCAACCTGCGGGCCACCAGCCTGGAGGAGGTGCTGCCGATGGCCCTCGCGGACGTGCCCGACGTGGACCTGCGGGACGTGGAGTCGATTCCGCCGGTGCTCGTCGATCCACCCCTGCTGGAACGCGTGATCGCCAACCTGGCAGGCAACGCGGCCCGCCACACCCCGCCCGGGCGCCGGGTCCTGGTCACCGCCAGCGCACTGGGCGGGCGGGTGGAGTTGAGGGTCGTGGACCGAGGGCCCGGGCTCCCGACTACCGGCCGCGACCGCCTCTTCGAACCCTTCCAGCGCCTCGGTGACACCGACAACACCACCGGCCTCGGCCTCGGACTCGCCCTCGCGCGCGGCCTCACCGAGGCGATGAACGGGACGCTCACCCCTGAGGACACACCGGGCGGCGGCCTCACCATGGTCGTGTCGATCCCGTTGGCAGAGCGGGCAGTTCAACCGGACCCGACCGACCCGGCCACGGCGGCTACTCCAGGCCTGACACCCTGAACACGGTCTCCGCGGTCTCGCGCTCGACGCGTTCCGCGATCCGGCGCAGCACGGTCGCCCCGCAGGTCAGCGTGCCGGAGGCGAGGGACCGGCGGGAGTCCTCGGCCAACCGGTGCCACAAGTCAGGGTTGTTGACCAGCACATCGGGATCGATCTCGACCCGGTCGCCGAACTCGTCCCGCAGCAACAGCCGTTGAGAGACCCCGTCCAGACAGCGCACCGACACCAGCCGGTCCGTGCGGACGCGTCGCTCGCGCAGCAGCCCGCGCGAGGACAGCCAGCCCTCGCCCGCCCGGACCCGCGCCGGATACAGCACCACGAAGAGCAGGACCGCGAGCGCCAACCAGAGCGCGCCGCGCCAGAGGGTGAGACGCCCGCCGAAGTGGTCGGCGACCAGCAGGAGTCCGAGGAGCGCGCCCGCGCAGCGGAATGTGCCGCGCAGGTCCCGCGCCCACTGCCGGTCCTGTGCCGCTGCGTCGTACGGGCGTCCCATGGTGGCGACCGTAGAGATTCCCGGCGTACGGAGGCCGGGCTTTGACGCGACTCTGACGGGTGTCCGGTGGTTCTTGACGCCCTCGCAGCGGCCGGGAGCAGTTGCCCTGGTCACACGCTCGTCAAGTTCGCGTCAAAGAACGTGTGTTCGGCGCGAAGAAGCCGCAAGGAGAAGGGGAAACCGGTGGTGGTGGGACAGAACCTTGAGCGCACGCGCGCGTTCCCGCCACCGCGCGTCCGTACGCGAAGGAGCACACCAGCATGACCGTTCTGACTGTCCAGCCGGGTGAGACGCCCGCCGACGAGGAGCCCCCGGATACCGGCGAGCGCCATCGGCTCACCGCACTCGCCGGGTTCGCCGCCCTCTCCCTGGACGCCATGGCGTCGGTGGCCTACGGCCCCGAGGCGATCGTCCTCGTGCTGGCCGCCGCCGGTGCGCACGGACTCGGCTTCACCCTGCCGGTGACGCTCGCCATCGCCGCCCTGCTGGCGGTGCTCGTCGCCTCGTACCGGCAGGTCATCGCGGCCTTCCCGGACGGCGGGGGTTCCTACGCCGTGGCGCGGGCCCACCTGGGCGCGCGGACGAGCCTGGTGGCCGCCGCCTCGCTGGTGCTGGACTACGTCCTGAACGTCGCCGTCGCCGTCACCGCCGGAGTCGCGGCCCTGACCTCGGCCTTCCCCGGGCTGTACGACGACCGGCTGTGGCTGTGCCTCGCGGTGCTCGTGCTGGTCACGGCGGTGAACCTGCGCGGGATCGTCGAGTCGGCCCGCGCCTTCATCGTGCCGACCGTCGTCTTCGTCGGCTCCATCCTCGTGCTCATCGCGGTGGGCCTGTTCCGGTCCGCGCCGGTGAGCACCGCGACCGCCGACGGCCATGTCTCCGCGCTCGCCGACAACGCGACGAGCGTGGGCACCCTGCTGTTGCTGAAGGCTTTCGCCAGCGGCTGCAGCGCCCTCACCGGCGTCGAGGCCATCGCCAACGCCGTGCCCTCCTTCCGCGCACCTTGCGTGAAGCGGGCCCAGCGTGCGGAGGTCGCCCTCGGCGCGGTGCTCGGCGTGATGCTGATCGGCCTGTCGGTGCTGATCTCCCGCTTCCACCTCCAGCCCGTCCAGGGCGTCACCGTCCTCGCCCAGCTCGCGGACGCCTCGCTCGGCCACAACTGGGCTTTCTACGTCATCCAGTTCGCGACGATGATCCTGCTCGCCCTGTCCGCGAACACGTCCTTCGGCGGGCTGCCGGTGCTGCTGAAGCTGCTGGCCCGCGACAACTACCTCCCGCACGTCTTCGCGCTCAAGGCCGACCGCCAGGTGCACCGGCACGGCGTGCTCGCGCTGGCCGCGGTCTCGGCGGCCCTGCTGGTGTTCTCCGGCGGCGACACCAACACCCTCGTGCCGCTCTTCGCGATCGGTGTCTTCGTCGGCTTCACCGTCGCCCAGGTCGGCATGGTCCGGCACTGGCGCGGCGAACGCGGACCCGGCTGGCGCGGCAAGGCCCTGCTGAACGGCTTCGGCGCGGTCCTCACCGGCGTCGCTGCGGTCGTCGTCACCGCGAGCAAGTTCGAGGAGGGCGCCTGGCTGATCGTGATCACCCTGCCGCTGCTCGTGCTCGCCTTCGAGACCGTGCACCGCGCCTACGCGCACATCGGCGAACGGCTCGGCCTCGGCCGGATCCCGGAACCACCGCACCGAGACCGGTCGGTGGTGATCGTGCCCGTCTCGTCCCTGTCCCGGCTCACCTCCGAGGCGCTGACGGCCGCCGCCTCCCTCGGCGACGAGGTCCGCGCGGTCACCGTCTGCTACCCCGACCCCGAGGACCGCGCCCACCTCCACGCCCTTGAGCGCGCCTGGGCCGAGTGGAACCCCGGCGTGCCCCTGGTCCGGCTCGCCTGCGAACGCCGCACGCTGGGCCGCCCGATCGCCGCCTACGTACGGGACGTGTCGGCGACCGAACCGGACACCCGGGTCACCGTCCTGATCGCCGAGGTGGAGCCGGTCCGGCTGTGGCAGCGGCTGCTCCAGAACCAGCGGGGGGCCGTCGTCGCCCATGCCGTACGACGGGACACGGACGCGGTGATCTGCCGGCTGCGGTTCCGGTTGTTCTGACGCCGGGGGGTGGGGCGGGCGTCTGCTTCGACGTCGGGGTGTGGCGCGGGCGCCTGCGCCTGCCGGACGGCGTCGGTGTGGAGCCGCTTGCGGGTCGGTGCCGGTGTTGGTGTAGGACGCCCGCGGGCTGGTGCCGGCGTGGGTGTAGAGCCGCCTTGATCCGGTGCTGGCGTTGGGCGTAAAACGGCCACGGGCTGGTGCCGGTGGCGGAGTTAGAGCCTCCTGCGGGTCGGTGCTGGCGTCGGCGTAAGACGCCTGCGGGCGGGTGCTGACGCGGCCGTTGGAAGGGCCTGTGGCCCGGTGTCAGCGCTGCCGTAAAGCCGCCTGCGGCCCGGTGCGGGTATCGGCGTGAGGCGCCCACGGGTCGGTGTAGGTGGCGGCGTGAGAACCTCTTGCGGGTTGGTGCTGGCTTCGGCGTTAGAGCCGCCCGGGGCCTGGTGCTGGCGTTGGGCGTAAAGCGCCCACGAGCTGGTGTCGGTGGCGGCGTGAGAGCCTCCTGTGGGTCGGCGCCGGCATTGGCGTAAAACGGCTGCGGGCGGGTGCTGATGCCGCCGTTGGAAGGGCCTGTGGCCCGGTGTCAGCGTTGCTGTAGAGCTGCCTGCGGCCCGGTGCTGGCGTCGGGTGTAAATCGCCCACGGGCTGGTGCTGGCGGCGTTAGAACCTCCTGCGGGTAGGTGCGGGCATAGGCGTAAAACGCCTGCGGGCGGGTGCCGACGCCGCCGTTGGAAGGGCCTGTGGCCCGGTGCCAGCGCTGCCGTAAAGCCGCCTGCGGCCCGGTGCGGGTATCGGCGTAAGGCGCCCACGGGTCGGTGTC
>NZ_JAWOAI010000244.1:0-14488 GCF_033194735.1 Streptomyces sp. W16 | reverse complement strand
TGCTGCCGTCGGCCGAGCACTTCGAGAACGTGCCCGGGCGTGGCGTGCGCGGGCGCGTGGAGGGCCGCGAGGTGGCCGTGGGGCGCCTTTACGACACCCTCCCCGAGGAGTTGACCCGAGCCGCCTCCGAGGCCGAGAGCCGCGGTCGTACGGCCGTGGTGGTCGGCTGGGACGGAGTGGCGCGCGGGGTCGTCGCGGTCGCCGACGCGGTCAAGGAGACCAGCGCCGAGGCCGTACGGGAGTTGCGCGCGCTCGGGCTCACCCCGGTGCTGCTGACCGGCGACAACCGCGCGGTCGCGGAGGCGGTGGCCGCGGCGGTCGGCATCGATGCCGATCAGGTCAACGCCGAGGTGCTGCCCGAGGACAAGGTCGACGTCGTACGACGGCTGCAGAGCGAGGGGCGGACCGTCGCGATGGTGGGCGACGGGGTCAACGACGCCGCCGCGCTCGCCACCGCCGACCTGGGGCTCGCGATGGGCACCGGGACGGACGCGGCGATCGAGGCGAGCGATCTGACGCTGGTGCGCGGGGACCTGCGGGTGGCCGCGGACGCGATCCGGCTGTCCCGGAGGACGCTCGGCACCAT
This sequence comes from Streptomyces sp. W16, assembly GCF_033194735.1. NCBI lineage: Bacteria > Bacillati > Actinomycetota > Actinomycetes > Kitasatosporales > Streptomycetaceae > Streptomyces > Streptomyces sp. W16. The sequence continues at coordinate 13,902 of NZ_JAWOAI010000244.1, read as the reverse complement.
CAAGGGCAATCTCGTATGGGCTTTTGGATACAATGTGGCGGCGCTTCCGCTGGCCGCCGCGGGCATGCTGAATCCCATGATCGCGGGGGCCGCGATGGCCTTCTCCTCGGTGTTCGTGGTCTCCAACAGCCTGCGACTTAGGACATTTCGCTGAAGTTCCGCAAAGTTACCGGGAGTTACGGGAAGCCGAAGTAAGAGTCCCTCTAGAGACCGACGACGGCCTCACATAAGCTCTTCACAAGGCTCGTGCATCATCCTTACGCTGGGGCCCCGACCGCGACATCGGGGCTCTTGCGCATCTAACGGACATATGCAAGAGACGCAGATCACAGTGATGTGAACGTAACCATCGAAGGGGTTCGAAGGTCTAAGTTGACGATGTCAGTAAGCGTCTTGGGGGGCGCGAACTGGCATCTGAGGATGTCTTGGGGGACTTCCTCAGAGATGCGTTGCCGGGACACGTACACCGGGGAGCTTTGAGCGGCCCTCCCGTCGTGCGGTGTCCCGGCAGATCGCACACATCACTGGCTCCACCCAGTAGTACGAGGAGTTTTGCTCGTTCTGCTCAACGAAGCCCAGATTCATCGGGCTTCGGTACGACAGCGATTCAGGCGCTGGTTCTCACAGGCGCCCGGCCGGATCCCGTGGGGGGAATCCGCACCGGGACATGGGAAGGCGCCCTGTACGCCGGCCCGTGGGGGGACCGTCGGCAGGGCGCCTTCTTCCCACCCCTCTTTTTTCGAGCTCGGTTCGCCTCCGGGGCGCAAAAGTCGGTGTCGAGAGCGCGATCGTGCTCGACCCTGCGGGCCTCCGCGCGTTCGCGCTCTCGACACCGACGCGCCCCTTCGGCTCACTCGCCGCGTTGGGCGAGGGAGTTGAAGGGGCGCGGTCTTGTCGTGGTCCGGAGTTTTGCAGTGGCGCAGTGCTCCGGAGTTGTTGCTGCGCTGCAGCGCCCCTTCTCTTAGGGACGCCGGGCACTGCCGCTTTTAGGGGCGCGGGGCTGTGACACGTGCGGCTCCGCCGCGCGGGCGCGACCAGCCCCCACCGGGCCCGCGGTAAACGAACTACGCGGACCCAGCGGAGCGATCAGCGACCCTCGACCGGCACGAAGTCCCGCTCGACAACCCCCGTGTAGATCTGACGCGGGCGCCCGATACGAGAACCCGGCTCCTTGATCATCTCGTGCCACTGGGCGATCCAGCCCGGGAGGCGGCCCAGGGCGAACAGGACCGTGAACATCTCGGCCGGGAAGCCCATGGCCCGATAGATCAGGCCGGTGTAGAAGTCGACGTTCGGGTAGAGGTTGCGCGACACGAAGTAGTCGTCGGACAGCGCGTGCCCCTCCAGCTTCAGCGCGATGTCCAGCAGCTCGTCGGACTTGCCGAGGGCTGAGAGGACGTCGTGCGCGGCAGCCTTGATGATCTTGGCGCGCGGGTCGAAGGACTTGTACACCCGGTGGCCGAAACCCATCAGGCGGACGCCGTCCTCCTTGTTCTTCACCTTGCGGATGAAGGAGTCGACATCGCCGCCGTTGGCCTGGATGCCTTCCAGCATCTCCAGGACCGACTGGTTGGCGCCGCCGTGCAGCGGGCCCCACAGCGCGTTGATACCGGCCGAGATCGAGGCGAACATGTTGGCCTGCGAGGAGCCGACGAGGCGGACCGTGGAGGTCGAACAGTTCTGCTCGTGGTCCGCGTGCAGGATCAGCAGCTTGTCGAGCGCGGAGACGACGACCGGGTCGAGGTCGTACTCCTGGGCCGGGACCGAGAACGTCATGCGCAGGAAGTTCTCGACGTAGCCGAGGTCGTTGCGCGGGTAGACGAACGGGTGGCCGATCGACTTCTTGTACGCGTACGCCGCGATCGTCGGAAGCTTGGCGAGCAGCCGGATCGTGGAGAGGTTGCGCTGCTTCTCGTCGAACGGGTTGTGGCTGTCCTGGTAGAAGGTGGACAGCGCCGAGACGACCGACGACAGCATCGCCATCGGGTGGGCGTCGCGCGGGAAGCCCTTGTAGAAGTTCTTGACGTCCTCGTGCAGCAGGGTGTGCTGCGTGATGTCGTTCTTGAACACGGTGAGCTCGTCGACGGTCGGCAGCTCGCCGTTGATCAGCAGATAGGCGACCTCCACGAAGGTGGAGCGCTCGGCCAGCTGCTCGATCGGGTAGCCGCGGTACCGGAGGATGCCCTCCTCACCGTCGAGGTAGGTGATGGCGGATTTATAGGCGGCGGTGTTCCCATAACCGCTGTCCAGCGTCACCAGACCGGTCTGAGCACGGAGCTTCCCGATGTCGAAGCCCTTGTCGCCGACGGTGCTGTCGATCACCGGGTAGGTGTACTCGCCGTCGCCGAACCGCAGTACTACAGAGTTGTCGCTCACGTCATCCCTCACCGACGTTGTGCCTCTTCTTCGAGGTTGCCCTGACTGTCTCTACCATCCCCCATTTGGCGCAGGAGAGTGCACTCGGGGTCGACCATTGGGCCTATCGGCGGCACTCAGTGCCGCCAACCTGTTCATCCTGCCCCCTCCACCCCGGCATCTGGAAGTGCTGTGTGACCTTCATGACTCATTTGATCGATCATTTTTTACGGTCAGTCTGAAGTCCAGTGCCGTGCAGCGCCGCCCGGCCGACACGGTACGCACGGCCTGGCCGATGGCCTTGCGCGATCCGACCAGCACGACCAGCTGTTTGGCCCGGGTCACGGCCGTATACAACAGGTTCCGCTGGAGCATCATCCACGCGCTCGTGGTGACCGGGATCACCACCGCCGGATACTCACTGCCCTGCGAACGGTGGATTGTCACCGCATACGCGTGCGCCAGCTCGTCCAGTTCATCGAATTCGTACGGAACCTCCTCGTCCTCGTCCGTCAGCACCGTGAGGCGCTGGTCCACCGGGTCGAGTGAGGTGACGACGCCGACCGTGCCGTTGAAGACGCCGTTCTCGCCCTTCTCGTAGTTGTTGCGGATCTGGGTGACCTTGTCGCCGACCCGGAAGACCCGGCCGCCGAACCGCTTCTCGGCGAGGTCGGGCCGACCGGGCGTGATCGCCTGCTGCAGCAGTCCGTTGAGGTTGCCCGCGCCCGCCGGTCCCCGGTGCATGGGCGCGAGCACCTGCACGTCCCGGCGCGGGTCGAGCCCGAACTTGGCCGGAATCCGGCGCGCCACCACGTCCACGGTGAGCCGGCCGACCTCCTCCGTGTCGTCCTCGACGAAGAGGAAGAAGTCCTTCATGCCGTCGGTGACGGGGTGTTGGCCGGAGTTGATCCGGTGCGCGTTGGTGATCACGCCGGACTGCTGGGCCTGGCGGAACACGCGCGTGAGGCGTACGGCGGGGATCGGGCCGCCGTCGGCCAACAGGTCGCGCAGCACCTCGCCGGCGCCGACGCTGGGGAGTTGGTCCACGTCTCCGACGAAGAGGAGATGGGCTCCTGGGGGTACGGCCTTGACCAGCTTGTTGGCGAGGAGGAGGTCGAGCATGGAGGCCTCGTCGACCACGACCAGGTCGGCGTCCAGGGGGCGGTCCTTGTCGTAGGCCGCGTCGCCGCCGGGCTTGAGTTCCAGGAGGCGGTGGACAGTTGAGGCCTCGGCGCCGGTGAGTTCGGCGAGGCGTTTGGCGGCGCGGCCGGTGGGGGCGGCGAGCACGACCTTGGCCTTCTTGGCGCGGGCCAGTTCGACGATCGAGCGCACGGTGAAGGATTTTCCGCAGCCCGGACCGCCGGTGAGGACGGCCACCTTCTTGGTCAACGCGAGCTTGACGGCGGCCTCTTGCTCGGGGGCGAGCTCCACGCCTGTCTTCCCCTTGAGCCAGCCCAGCGCCTTGTCCCAGGCCACGTCGTGGAAGCCGGGCATGCGGTCCGCCGCCGTGTGCAGCAGGCGGCGGAGCTGGGCGGCGAGGGAGAGTTCGGCGCGGTGGAAGGGGACGAGGTAGACGGCGGTGACGGGTTCCGAGTCGCCGCCGGGCCCGGGGACCTTCTCCCGTACGACACCGGGGTCGCCCCCCGACTCCTCGTCCGGGAGGGCGAGTTCGGCGAGGCACTCGATGACGAGCCCGGTGTCGACTTGCAACAGCTTCACCGCGTCGGCGATGAGCCGCTCCTCGGGGAGATAACAGTTGCCCTGGTCGGTGGCCTGCGAAAGGGCGTACTGGAGGCCTGCCTTGACGCGCTCCGGGCTGTCGTGCGGGATGCCCACGGACTGGGCGATCTTGTCGGCAGTGAGGAAGCCGATGCCCCAGACGTCGGAGGCAAGGCGGTACGGCTGGTTCTTGACGACGGAGATCGACGCGTCGCCGTACTTCTTGTAGATGCGCACGGCGATGGAGGTGGACACCTCGACGGTCTGGAGGAAGAGCATGACCTCCTTGATCGCCTTCTGCTCCTCCCAGGCGTCGGCGATCTTCTTGGTGCGCTTGGGGCCGAGCCCCGGGACCTCGATGAGGCGCTTGGGCTCCTCCTCGATGACCTGGAGGGTGTCCATGCCGAAGTGCTGGGTGATGCGGTCGGCGAAGACGGGGCCGATGCCCTTGACGAGGCCTGAGCCGAGGTAGCGGCGGATGCCCTGGATGGTGGCGGGGAGGACCGTCGTGTAGTTCTCCACGGTGAACTGCTTGCCGTACTGGGGGTGTGAGCCCCAACGGCCCTCCATACGGAGGGATTCGCCGGCCTGGGCGCCGAGGAGTGCGCCTACGACGGTGAGGAGGTCTCCGCCGCCTCGGCCTGTGTCTACGCGGGCGACCGTGTAGCCGTTCTCCTCGTTGGCGTAGGTGATGCGTTCCAGGACGCCTTCGAGGACGGCGAGGTGCCGCTCGCCTGTGGGGTTCCCCGGATTCGCCGACTGGTTGGACATGGGTCGACGGTACCGGGAGGGTGTGACAGGGGGCTGACGGTCTTTCTGGTGCCTCGGCGTCCGGCCGTCTTCCAGGGCTGGTACTGCTGTGCCAAGGTTGCCGTAGCGCCCTTGGAGTCCAGGGGCGCTCAGTCGTCTGTTCGAGCCGCTGGAGGGTTCTTGATGTCCGTCGCCCCGCTGTGGGACGAGCTCACCGAACGGCTGCTTCCAGTCTTCACCACCTACCGCAGCCACCTCGCTGATCTTCCTGTCGAGGTCAAGGCGGACAACACTCTCCTCACGGAGGCGGACGTCGCCGTGCAGCGGATCATCGTCGACGCGATCCGGGCCACAGAACCCGACGCCGCGATCATCGCCGAGGAGGACGAGCGGCAGGGGCCTCGGGAAGAGGTGGCGCGTGCCGGCGGCCGAGTGTGGGTGATCGATCCCATCGACGGCACCGCGGAGTTCGTCCAGGAGAAGCGGGTCGAGTTCTGTTCGGTGGTCTGTCTGCTGGAGGACTGGCAGCCGGTGTCGGCCTTCGTCCTCGCCCCGGAACTCGGTTCGGGCGGCACACCGATCGTCGTGACCGGAGACGCACGTACACGCCGTCTCACTCTCGACGGCGCCGTCATCGAGCCTCCCTCCGATCCACGCGAGGACCGGTGGCTCTCCGCTACTCGCAGTGCCGGAGCCCTTCCTCGGGACTTCGACCGGGCGGCCGAGGAGACGGGCTTCCTTCTGAAGACCCGCACTACGTCCCAGACGCTGGACATGGTCCGCGCGGCCGTCGACCTCAGTGGGCGAACCGCCCCCTCGCTGCCCCCGTTCGAACTGTTCTGGCGGCGCAGGCAGAAGGTGTGGGACGGGATCGCGGGCCTCTGCCTCGGCGCGGCAGCGGGCCTGCGTCACTGTGCCGAGGACGGCGAACCGCTTCCCCTCACCCCATCCTTCCTCAGCCGGGCCGAGCCGGTCTTCGCCTCCACGGTCATGGGACGGCCGGACATCGTCTCCTGGTTCCTCGACTCACCCCACTGACGACGCGAAGCGGCCGGTCGATGACACAGCGGAACACCGACGTCCTGTTGGACGTCACGTCCTTCATCAGCGCGGAGGATTTCCTCCTGGCCCAGAACAGGGCCGAGCAGCCAGCCGATCCCTTCGCACGGCAGTGCTTCGTGGAGATCGTGCAGTCACTCATCTTCATGTCCCGGGTCCATGTGGCTCACCCGATCCTGCCGACGCCGCGCCCCGAGGACTTCGGCGAACGCCCGCTGCTCCTGCGTGAACTCATGCGGACCGGTCTGACCCATGCCCTACAGGCCGACACCGGCCAGCAGCGACGCACAGCGGACCTGGTGGACGCCGCGCTGCTCGACCTCCAGAGCGTGCACGGCATCACCAGCATGGCGCGCTTCGTCGAGCAGGCGTTCACGATCGACCGCGCCAGCGCCGGTTCGCAGACTTCGCTGTCCGGCCGGTTACGGAACTGGAGTGCTTTCCAGGAACAGAAGGTCCGCAACAGCAGCGGTCACCATTCCGACCGCATACCCACCCGCGACGGGGTGGAGGAGGACGGCTTCGGTGACTGGGCGCGCGCCGCAGCCGTCATCCTCGCCGGACCGTTGCGTGACATCACGGCCCCCGGCCAGGGCAAGTACCTCATGGCCACACTGGCCAGAGGCATGAAGTACCAGGCCCGGGCGGAAGCAGCCGAGATCACCTACCAGTCGCATCCGCTCCGCAGGGACTTCTCCCTGACGTTCGACCTCACACTCGATGGCGCGGGCGACGCCGCCGTGCTCGACATCATCCAGGCCGTACGCGGCATCCACGACACCCTCAGCCGCGCGGCCCGCCAGGGCGACGCCCATCGGCTACGCCTGCTCGAACTCGAACTGCCCCTGCTGGGCGGCAGGTTGTGGGAACCCGGTGAGACCGGCCGGCTCGACGACAGACGCTGGATCGCCCTCATCGTCCGGCGGATACTCGAGTACCGCGAGCGAGCCGCGGACCTTCGTCACGCCGTCGAACGCTGCGTCACCGACGAGGACCAGTTACGGCTCGCCCGGGACATCGAAGGGGTGAAGCACCAGCTCCTCGACCGCCTGGGCCTGCGCAGGGCCGAAATGTCCGCTGTGGAACAGGAGTTGGTCAACTCGGTGGCATCTGTCACGCAGGTGGCGACAGGCGTCCCGGCCGTCAGTGGGCTGTGGTTCGGAGCGCGGACGCTGGGCAAGCAGTTCACGTTCGTGGGGGCACAGCCGTTCCAGCGCTTCCTGTACAAGGAGTTCATCAGCGCGTGGAAGCGGGCGGGCCGCTGACGGGCAGGTCAGCAGAGAGGCTGACGCTTCAGCGCTTCGACGAACGCAGTGAAGGCAGGGGCCGGGAAGGTGAGGGTCGCTCGGGCCGGGGTCTTGGAGTCGCGTATGGCTATGCGGGTGGGGCGGTTGGCGATCTCCACGCAGGAGTCACCGTCGCCCGCGCCGGAGTAGGACGACTTGCGCCAGTTGTCGATGGGGTCCATGGGGTGCCTCACAGCTCTTTGGCCAGCCTGTGGATGAAATCACGCGACTGTTCGGGATCAAGTGACACGGTTTCCACTTTACGAAAGAGCGTTCGGAAGACGCCTAGTTGGGCCTCGGAATCGATGAACGCCGCTCCATGGGGCCCATCGCGTACGACCGTGTCCAGCCTGGCCACAGCTTCGCCTGCCAGCATCATGGCCGTCCATGATCCGCCGAATCCGTCAAGGTCGAAGGGGATCACACGCACGGTGACGTGATTCGCCTCGGAGGATTCGACGAGGTGGGCGAGCTGGGCTCGTGAGGCCGGCCGGTCGCCGACCCGGATACGCAGCGCGGCCTCATGGATCACAGCCTCGTACGGAGTGGGATCGGATCCCTCGATGACCCCCTTGCGTTGCATCCGATGCCTGACCCGCAACTCCAGCTCCTCGTGAGGGAGTTCAGGGACCCTGTAGGCGTAGAGGGCGCGAGCGTAGGCCTCCGTCTGGAGCAGGCCCGGGATGTAGAGGAACTGGATCTCCCGCAGGGACACCGCGTGCTGTTCCAGTTCGGCCAGGTCGCGGAACGGCGTTGGCAGCAGTCCTCGGTACTCCTCCCACCAGCCACGGGTCCGGTCCGTCGCCATGGCCACCAGCGCCGAGATCAACTCCTCGTCGGTGCACGCATAGTGGACAGCAAGGCGGCGCAGCCGCTTTTCGCTCACGCCCGCAAGGCCCGCCTCGATCTGACTGATCTGCGGAGGGCTCACGCCGAGCAGCGTCGCCGCCTCACGGGCTGAGAGGCCAGCCGAGTCGCGGAGCCTGCGCAACTCGACCGCCAGCCGCAGCTGACGCGCCGTCGGCTCGCCCCTCAGTGCCATTGACCGCTCCCCTCAACGCGCCTGGAGGCGCGACTCGTTCGAGGGTCAGGCTACGCGATCGGCTTGCGAAGTCTTAATGGTTAAGTCTACCGTCGGTGACGCGACGCACACGCTGCGGAAATGCCGGGACACCGGAAGCGCACCACTCCGTCCTGCCAGGACGGCTGTGGCACTGCCACCGCCCGCGACACCCCCGCAGTCCTCCGAACTCCCCACCACCGAACCGGAGTTGACGCATGCCCGAAAACCCGCCCACCCCCTGGGAGTACTGCCTCCACATCCCGAACGACCTGCGTGCCGTCACCGTCAGCCGTCGCACTCTCCGGCTGATCCTCACCATGCACGGTCTGATCCGGCTGGCGGACACCGCCGAGCTCCTCGCGACCGAGCTGGTCGCCAATGCCGTACAGCACACGAAGGGGCCCGCCGCGCTGCGCGTGGGCTGGACGGTAGGGGTGCTGCGGCTCGGAGCCTGGGATGCCGACCCCGAACCGCCTGAGCCGCCAAGGCCGTTGGAGGAACTCGGTGACGCGGAGGACGGGCGCGGTCTCGCGCTGGTCCAGGCCTGCGCCGACCAGTGGGGCTGGCAGCCGCTGTCCCGGAACGGCAACCGGGGGAAGCTCGTATGGTGCGAGCTTGCCGCGGCTTGAGGTGATCGCCGGGGCCTTCGAGCTTGGGCGGCGCGGCCCGAGCCCCCCAGGGAACCCTCTCGCAAAAGTGTGACACTTCAGCACCAAGTGTCACACTTTTCCGGGCACACCCCCTCCCGGCGCCAAGCCCCTTCGCGCACCCCCACCCACCACACCCACCCCCCGGAGCCGGCCCGACCCCGTTCATCACAATCCGGTCACACCCCCTTGTTAACTCGCATGTAATCGATTCCAATCCTCCATGTAATCGATTCCACGAGGAGGTGGAACGGCGATGGCGAGCATCAAGGACGTCGCCGCCGAGGCCGGGGTCTCCGTGGCCACGGTGTCGCGGGTGCTGAACGACCATCCGTCGGTCAGTGCCGACGCACGCACGCGCGTGCTGGCCGCCGTAGAGGCGCTGGACTACCGTCCGAACGCCGTCGCCCGGTCGCTGCGCACCGATCAGACCCGCACCCTCGGGCTGGTCATCAGCGACGTGCTGAACCCTTACTTCACCGAGCTGGCCCGCTCCGTCGAGGAGGAGGCCCGCGCGCTGGGATACAGCGTCATCATCGGGAACGCCGACGAGCGGCCCGAGTTGCAGGACCACCACGTGCGGACGCTGCTGGACCGTCGTATCGACGGTCTTCTGCTCTCCCCCACCGACGGCGGCTCCGCCGCGATGCTGGACGCCGCGCGTGCGGGCACGCCGATGGTGTTCGTGGACCGGTGGATCCCGGGCGTGGACGTGCCGGTCGTGCGGGCCGACGGGCGGGCCGCCATCCGGGATCTCGTCGCGCATCTGCACGGGCTCGGGCATCGCCGGCTCGCCATCATCGCGGGGCCTGCTGCTACTACCACCGGCAGTGAGCGCGTCGCGGCCTTCCGGGACGCGCTCGCCGAGTACGGGATTCCCCTCCCGGACGCCTACATCGGTCAGGGTGACTTCCAGGCCGAGAGCGGGCGGCGGGTCACCGAGGGCTTCCTCGATCTGCCCGAGCCGCCCGAGGTCGTGTTCGCCACCGACAACCTGATGGCGCTCGGCGCCCTGGACGCCGTGCGCGCGCGTGGGCTGCGGGTTCCCGAGGACCTCGCGCTGGCCGCGTTCGACGACATCCGCTGGTTCGTGCACACCGATCCGCCGATCACCGCCATCGCCCAGCCCACGGGCGAGTTGGGGCGGGCCGCCGTGCGCGCGCTCGTCGATCAGATCGAGGGGCGGGCACCGCAGTCCGTCACCCTTCCCGCCCGGCTGGTCGTACGCCGCTCGTGCGGTGAGCCGGGCCCCGCGCAACCCCCTGTTGGAACTGTTCGAAGGAGCAAGTCGTGAGCAACGACGACGAGTTGCTGCGCATCGAGGGCATCCGCAAGACCTTCCCCGGTGTCGTCGCGCTGGACGGCGTCGACTTCGATCTGCGCCGGGGCGAGGTCCATGTGCTGCTCGGTGAGAACGGTGCCGGCAAGAGCACCCTCATCAAGATGCTCTCCGGTGCCTACCGTCCCGACGGCGGTCGCATCCTGGCCGGTGGCGAGGAGGTGCGCATCCACAGTGCGCAGGACTCCGCGCGCCTCGGGATCGCCACCATCTACCAGGAGTTCAACCTCGTTCCCGATCTGACGGTCGCCGAGAATATTTTTCTGGGGCGGCAGCCGCGTCGCCTGGGGATGATCGACCGGAAGCGGATGGAGGCCGACGCCGCCGTTCTGCTGGAGCGGGTGGGGGTCAATGTGTCTCCCCGCGCGCGGGTGCGTGAACTCGGTATCGCGCGGCTGCAGATGGTCGAGATCGCGAAGGCGCTCAGCCTCGACGCGCGTGTGCTGATCATGGATGAGCCGACCGCCGTGCTGACCTCCGAAGAGGTCGAGAAGCTTTTCGCCATCGTGCGGCAACTGCGCGCCGACGGGGTCGGGATCGTCTTCATCACCCACCACCTGGAGGAGATCGCCGCCCTCGGTGACCGCGTCACCGTCATCCGGGACGGGAAGTCCGTCGGGGAGGTGCCTGCCACGACACCTGAGGACGAGCTCGTACGGCTGATGGTCGGGCGATCCATCGAGCAGCAGTATCCGCGTGAACGGGCCGACACCGGCGCCGCGTTGCTCTCCGTCGAGGGGCTCACCCGGGACGGTGTCTTCCGCGACATCAGCTTCGAGGTGCGGGCCGGTGAGGTCGTCGGTATCGCCGGGCTCGTGGGGGCGGGTCGTACTGAAGTCGTACGGGCTGTCTTCGGGGCGGACCCGTACGACCAGGGGGCCGTGAAGGTCGGCGGCTCCGCGTTGCGCGGGCACGACGTCAACGCGGCCATGGCCGCCGGGATCGGGCTCGTGCCCGAGGACCGCAAGGGACAGGGGCTCGTGCTCGACCAGTCCGTGGAGGAGAACCTCGGGCTCGTCACCATGCGGGCCGCCACCCACGGCGGGCTCGTAGACCTCAAGGGGCAGCGGGTCGCCGCCGCGCGGATCGCGAAGCAGCTCGGCGTGCGGATGGCCGGACTCGGGCAGCAGGTACGGACGTTGTCCGGCGGCAACCAGCAGAAGGTCGTCATCGGCAAGTGGCTGCTGGCCGACACCAAGGTGCTGATCCTCGACGAGCCGACGCGCGGGATCGACGTCGGCGCCAAGGTCGAGATCTATCAGCTCGTCAATGAACTCACCGCCGCCGGTGCCGCCGTGCTCATGATCTCCAGTGATCTGCCCGAAGTCCTCGGCATGAGTGACCGGGTGCTGGTCATGGCCCAGGGGCGCATCGCCGGCGAACTCTCCGCCGACCAGGCCACGCAGGACTCCGTGATGGCACTCGCCGTCAGCACACCGACCCAAGCAACTACCGCTGTGGAGGGCCACCGTGGCCACTGACACGCTCAAGAGCACTCCGGGCGCGAGTGGCGCCTCGGGGATCCGCCGACTGCTGCTGGACAACGGGGCGTTGACCGCGCTCATCGTCCTCGTCATCGCCATGTCGGCGCTGTCCGGCGACTTCCTGACCACCGACAACCTCCTCAACGTCGGGGTCCAGGCGGCCGTCACCGCCATCCTCGCCTTCGGTGTCACCTTCGTGATCGTCTCGGCGGGCATCGACCTGTCGGTCGGTTCGGTGGCCGCTCTGTCCGCCACCGTGCTCGCCTGGAGCGCCACGCAGCACGGCGTCCCGGTCTTCCTCGCCGTGATCCTCGCGATCGCCACGGGCATCGCGGCCGGTCTCGTCAACGGTTTCCTCATCGCCTACGGCAAACTGCCGCCGTTCATCGCGACGTTGGCGATGCTGTCGGTGGCGCGCGGGCTGTCGCTGGTCATCTCGCAGGGCTCCCCGATCGCCTTCCCCGACTCGGTCTCGCACCTCGGTGACACGCTGGGCGGCTGGCTGCCGGTGCCGGTCCTCGTGATGATCGCGATGGGGCTGATCGCCGCCTTCATTCTCGGGCGGACGTACATCGGCCGGTCCATGTACGCGATCGGCGGCAACGAAGAGGCCGCGCGGCTCTCGGGGTTGCGCGTCTCCAAGCAGAAGCTCGCGATCTACGCCCTGTCCGGTGTCTTCGCCGCCGCCGCGGGCATCGTCCTCGCCTCCCGGCTCTCCTCCGCGCAGCCGCAGGCCGCCGACGGCTACGAGCTGGACGCCATCGCCGCGGTCGTCATCGGCGGCGCCTCCCTCGCAGGCGGCACCGGCAAGGCGTCCGGCACCCTGATCGGCGCGCTGATCCTCGCGGTGCTGCGCAACGGCCTCAACCTCCTTTCCGTGTCGGCCTTCTGGCAGCAGGTCGTGATCGGTGTCGTCATCGCGCTGGCGGTCCTGCTCGACACCGTGCGCCGCAAGGCGGGCGCAACTCCCGCCGCCGGTACGGGTGTTGGTGGCGGCGGTGGCGGAAAGGGCCAGCAGGCGACGACGTACGCGCTCGCCGCCGTCGTCACCGTCGCGATCGTCGGCGCGACCTCCTTCCTGCACAACGACTCCTCTACGACGTCCAAGCCCAAGCTCGGTCTGTCGCTCTCCACGCTCAACAACCCGTTCTTCGTGCAGATCCGGTCCGGTGCGCAGGCCGAGGCGAAGAAGCTGGGCCTGGACCTCACGGTCACGGACGCCCAGAACGACGCCTCCCAGCAGGCCAACCAGCTGCAGAACTTCACCAGTTCCAACTACGGCGCGATCATCGTCAACCCGGTGGACTCGGACGCGGCGAGCAACTCCGTGAAGGCCGCCGACAAGGCGAAGATCCCGGTGATCGCGGTCGACCGCGGCGTCAACAAGGCGGCCGTCGACACGCTCGTCGCCTCCGACAACGTCGTGGGCGGTGAACTCGCCGCCAAGACCGTCGCCGAGAAGCTGGGCGGCAGCGGCAAGATCGTCATCCTCCAGGGCCAGGCGGGTACTTCGGCGGCGCGCGAGCGGGCCGAGGGCTTCGCCAAGGGGCTGAAGGCCTACCCCGGTATCCAGGTCGTCGCCCAGCAGCCCGCCGACTTCGACCGCACCAAGGGCCTCGACGTGATGTCGAACCTGCTCCAGGCGCACCCCGACGTCCAGGGCGTCATCGCGGCCAACGACGAGATGGCCCTCGGCGCCATCAAGGCGCTCGGTTCCAAGGCGGGCAAGTCGGTCTCGGTCGTAGGCTTCGACGGCACGCCCGACGGGCTGACCGCGGTCAAGCAGGGCACGCTGTACGCGTCCGTGGCACAGCAGCCGAGCCAGTTGGGCAAAATCGCCGTGGACAACGCGCTGCGCGCGGCTCAGGGCAAGAAGGTGGAGACGACGGTGAAGGTGCCGGTGAAGGTGGTCACCAAGGAGAACGTGGCCGGCTTCACCGGCTGACAGCGGACAGGTCACCACACCAAGTCACCACTGTGGGGAGTCACTTCATGTACGACTACGACCTGCTGGTCGTCGGATCGGCCAACGCCGACCTCGTGATCGACGTCGAGCGGCGGCCGGCCGCAGGCGAGACGGTCCTCGGTTCCGACCTGGCCGTCCACCCCGGCGGCAAGGGCGCCAACCAGGCGGTCGCCGCGGCACACGCGGGCGCCGACGTCACCATCATCGGAGCGGTCGGCGACGACGCCTACGGCG
>NZ_JAWOAI010000243.1:0-14509 GCF_033194735.1 Streptomyces sp. W16 | reverse complement strand
GCGCGCCCGCCCTCGACCCCGCCGACGCCTCGCCGCACACGTTCCCCGGCGGCGGTCGCTGGCGCACCGAGATCCCCTCGTGCGAGGGGCCCGAGGCGCTGGCGGTCATCCTCAAGGAGTCCTCGCGCCTCGATGTGCCGATCCACCGGATCAGCCAGGGCAGCGGTGTGTGGATGCTGACCGACGCCGAGATCACCGAGATGGTCGAGGCCACGGCCGAACGCGACATCGAGCTCTGCCTGTTCACCGGTCCGCGCGGGACCTGGGACATCGGCGGGTCGGTGCGCTCCGACTCGCGTGGTGGTGGGCTGCGTGCCCGGGGTCACGACGCGGTCGCAGGCTGCATCGAAGACGCTGTCCGGGCAACGGAGTTGGGCGTCAAGTGCCTGCTCGTCGCGGACGAGGGTGTGCTGTGGACGCTGCACCGGGCGCGCGGGGCGGGGATCATCCCGGCCGACACGACGCTCAAGGTGTCGGCGCTGATCGGTCCGGTCAACCCGGCGGCGTACGCGGTGTACGAGAAGCTCGGCGCGGACTCGCTGAACGTGCCGAGCGATCTGACGCTGGATCATCTCACCGAGATCCGGCGGGTGTCGGCGGCTCCGATGGACATGTACATCGAGGCGCCGGACGACCTCGGTGGCTACATCCGGATGTACGAGGTCGCGGAGCTGATCCGCCGAGGCGCCCCCCTGTACCTGAAGTTCGGCCTCTCCAAGGCTCCCGGTATCTACCCGTGGGGCACCCACCTGCGGGACGTCACGCTGGACACGGCGCGGGAGCGGGTCCGTCGGGGGCGGCTGGCCCTGGACCTGCTGGCTCGGCACGGCGCGGACGGAGATATGGCGGCCCTTGGTACGAGGTTGCCGGGGACTCTCAACCGTTTCCCCGCAGAGAGTGCCACTGACTGACCGATGGGGCCTGCGGGTCTGGCTGTGGCTGGTCGCGCAGTTCCCCGCGCCCCTAAAAAAATCTGGGCCGGCGCTCAACAGGCACCGGGGGCAGTGCGGGGGCCCTTGGAAACCGGGCCCGCGTTTCCAGGGGCGCGGGGAACTGCGCGACCAGCCCCCACCGGGGCCGCACCACGCAACACAACCCGCACCACGCACAGCGCAACCCGCACCACCCCGCATCCTGAACCACCCCCCACGCTCGCTGCACTCTCAACGACGAGAAGAATGAGGCCAGTTCACATGCGCATCCGCAGAAGCGCCCTCCCCCTCATAGCCGGCGCCGCCACCCTCGCGCTGACCCTGTCCGCATGCGGACAGAGTGGCTCGGGCGGCAGCAAGGAGAAGGAGAGCAGCGCCAAGGGCGGCACGATCGGTATCGCGATGCCGACGAAGTCCTCCGCGCGCTGGATCTCCGACGGCAACAACATGGTCAGCGACCTCAAGAAGAAGGGTTACAAGACCAAGCTGGTCTACGGCGAGGACGACCCGGACACCCAGGTCTCGCAGATCGAGAACATGATCACCCAGGGCGTCAAGGGCCTGATCATCGCGGCGATCGACAACAAGTCCCTGAACAACGTGCTCCAGGAGGCCGCGGACGCGAAGATCCCGGTCATCGCCTACGACCGCCTGATCCTCGGCACCAAGAACGTCGACTACTACGCGTCCTTCGACAACACCAAGGTCGGCGTGCTGCAGGGCACTTACATCATCGAGAAGCTCGGTCTGAACAACGGCAAGAAGGGCCCGTTCAACATCGAGCTGTTCGCCGGCTCGAACGACGACAACAACACCAAGTACTTCTTCAACGGCGCGATGAGCGTGCTCCAGCCGTACATCGACAAGAAGGTACTGGTCGTCAAGTCCGGGCAGACCGCGCTGAACAAGGTCACCACCCTGCGCTGGGACGGCACCAAGGCGCAGAACCGCATGGAGGACATCCTCACCGGTTCCTACAAGAGCGGCCGGGTCGACGCGGTGCTGTCGCCCTACGACGGCATCTCCATCGGCATCCTGTCCGCCCTGAAGTCGGACAGCTACGGCTCCGCGAGCAAGCCGCTGCCGGTCATCACCGGCCAGGACGCGGAGCTGGCCTCGGTGAAGTCGATCATCGCCGGTGAGCAGACGCAGACCGTCTACAAGGACACCCGCGAGCTCGCCAAGGTCGCGGACACCATGATCGACGACGTGCTCAACAAGAAGACGCCGGAGACCAACGACACCAAGACCTACGACAACGGCACCAAGGTCATCCCGGCCTATCTGCTGCAGCCGGTGAGCGTGGACAAGACCAACTACGAGGACGTGCTGGTCAAGGGCGGGTACTACACGGCCGCGCAACTCAAGTAATTCCGCGGCCCGTTACCCGACCCCACACTTGATTGGAAGGCACGACCATGGCGGGACCCGTCCTGGAAATGCGCTCGATCGTCAAGACCTTTCCCGGTGTCAAAGCGCTGTCGGACGTCACCTTGACGGTCCGTCAGGGCGAGGTCCACGCCATCTGCGGTGAGAACGGCGCCGGGAAGTCCACCCTGATGAAGGTGCTCTCCGGCGTCCATCCGCACGGCAGTTACCAAGGCGACATCCTCTTCGAGGGAGAGGAGTGCCACTTCCGCGACATCCGGGCGAGCGAGCACCGCGGCATCGTCATCATCCACCAGGAGCTGGCGCTGGTGCCGTTCCTCTCCATCGCGGAGAACATCTTCCTCGGCAACGAGCACGCCACGCGCGGGCTCATCAACTGGAACGAGACGCTGCGGCACGGCACCGAACTGCTGCGCCGGGTGGGCCTGAGCGACCACCCGGAGACCCGCGTCGCCGACATCGGCGTGGGCAAGCAGCAGCTGGTGGAGATCGCGAAGGCGCTGTCGAAGAGGGTGAAGCTGCTCATCCTGGATGAGCCGACGGCGGCCCTGAACGACGAGGACAGCGGCAAACTCCTCGATCTCATCCTGGAGTTGAAGAACCAGGGCATCACCTGCATCATCATCTCGCACAAGCTGAACGAGATCCGCAGGGTCGCCGACTCGGTGACGATCCTGCGTGACGGCCGCTCCATCGAGACCCTCGACGTGAAGGCACCGGAGACGACCGAGGAGCGGATCATCTCCGGCATGGTCGGCCGCGACCTCGACCACCGCTTCCCCGAGCGCACCCCGCACGAGGGCGAGCCCGAGGCGGCACCCGCGCTGGAGATCCGCGGCTGGACCGTGTTCCACCCGATCGACCAGCAGCGCAAGGTAGTTGACGATGTGTCAATAAATGTGCGCAGGGGCGAGATCGTCGGCATCGCCGGACTGATGGGCGCCGGCCGCACCGAACTCGCGATGAGCGTCTTCGGCCGCTCCTACGGCCGTTACGCCGGCGGCACGGTCCTCAAGGACGGGCAGGAGATCCGTACGAAGTCGGTCGCGGAGGCGGTCGGCCACGGCATCGCCTATGTCACCGAGGACCGCAAGCACTACGGCCTCAATCTCATCGACACGATCAACCGGAACATCTCGCTGGCCGCCCTGAACAAGGTCTCCCAGCGCGGAGTCGTCGACGAGCACGAGGAGCGGCAGGTCGCCGAGCGGTTCCGCAAGTCCATGAACATCAAGGCGCCGACGGTGTTCGAGCCGGTGGGCAAGCTGTCCGGCGGCAACCAGCAGAAGGTCGTCCTCAGCAAGTGGATCTTCGCGGGTCCCGAGGTGCTGATCCTGGACGAGCCCACCCGAGGCATCGACGTGGGCGCCAAGTACGAGATCTACACGGTCATCGACCAACTCGCCGCCGAGGGCAAGGCGGTGGTCTTCATCTCCTCCGAACTGCCGGAGCTGCTCGGCATGTGCGACCGCATCTACACGATGGCGGCGGGCCGGCTGACCGGTGAGGTGCCCCGGGCCGAGGCCACGCAGGAAGTGCTGATGCGCCAGATGACGAAGGACAAAGAGGTAACCCGATGAGCACGGACGTCACCGACAAGATCCCGGCGGCGGCACCGCCGGGCAAGGACGGATCGGGCGCGGGCGGCGGCCTGTTGTGGCTGGTGCTGGACGGCCTGCGGCGCAACATGCGGCAGTACGGCATGCTGATCGCCCTCGGTCTGATCGTGATCCTCTTCGCGGTCTGGACCGGCGGGGACCTGCTGCTGCCGCGCAACGTCTCCAACCTGGTGCTGCAGAACAGCTACATCCTGATCCTCGCCATCGGCATGATGCTGGTCATCATCGCCGGGCACATCGACCTGTCGGTCGGTTCGCTCACCGCGTTCGTGGGCGCCTTCGCGGCCGTCCTGATGGTCAATCACCAGGTGTCGTGGCCGGTCGCGTTGGTGCTGTGCCTGCTGATGGGCGCGGTGGCGGGCTCGGTACAGGGGTTGTTGATCGCCTACGCGGGCATACCGTCGTTCATCGTCACGCTCGCCGGAATGCTGCTCTTCCGCGGCCTCACGGAGATCCTCCTCCAGGGCCAGACGCTGGGCCCCTTCCCCAACGGTCTGCAGAAGTTCGGCAACGGCTTCCTGCCCGAGGTCGGCCCGAACACCAACTACCACAACATCACTCTGCTGTTGGGCCTGGCGATGATCGCCGCGGTGGTGTGGCAGGAGTTCCGCGACCGGCGCCGGCAGCAGGAGTTCTCGCTGGACGTGGCGCCGACGAAGCTGTTCCTCCTCAAGCTCGTCGTCATCGTCGCCGCGATCCTCTGGCTCACCATGCTGCTCGCCAGCTACAACGGCGCGCCGATCATCCTGATCGTCCTCGCCGTCCTGGTGGCCGGTTACGGCTATGTGATGCGCAACTCCGTCTTCGGCCGCCACATCTACGCGATCGGCGGCAATCTGCCGGCCGCGAAGCTGTCCGGCGTCAAGGACAAGCGCGTCACCTTCCAGGTGTTCCTGAACATGGGCGTGCTCGCGGCCCTGGCGGGTCTGGTGATCACCGCCCGCCTCAACGCGGCCTCGCCGAAGGCCGGCGACGGCTACGAACTGGAGGCCATCGCCTCCTCGTTCATCGGTGGCGCGTCCATGAGCGGCGGTGTCGGCACCGTCTTCGGCGCCATCATCGGCGGTCTGGTCCTCGGCGTGCTGAACAACGGCATGAACCTCCTCAGCGTCGGCACCGACTGGCAGAAGGTCATCAAGGGGCTCGCCCTGCTGGCCGCGGTCGGCTTCGACGTGTGGAACAAACGCAAGTCCGGTTCGTAACTTCAGCGCGACGCTCCGCTGGGAAGGCCGTACGAAAACTGCGGGCCGTACGTGGCTGGTCGCGCAGTTCCCCGCGCCCCTTTGGGGCGCGGGCCCAGCGGGGCCCCTCCAACTCACATGGGAGAGCCGCTACATGGAACTGAACAGACGCACGGTCATTGCAGGCGCCGCGGCAGCGGGTATCGCCGCCGGCGCACTCGGTACGGGTACGGCGCAGGCCGCCTCGGGAGGCAAGAAGCCCGTGAAGGAACTCTTCGGCACCCTCGCCGACGGCAGCAAGGTCTACCGCTGGTCGCTGGAGAACGGCGGCACCCGGCTCAAGGTGCTGTCGTGGGGCGGAGTCGTCCAGTCCCTGGAGCTCCCGGACCGGCACGGCAAGTACGCCAACGTGTCACTGGGCTTCGACAACATCGCCGACTACGTGGCGAAGACCCCGTACTTCGGCGCGCTGATCGGCCGCTACGGCAACCGCATCGCCAAGGGCCAGTTCACCCTGGACGGCAAGAGCTACCAGCTCTCCGTCAACGACGGGGTCAACAGCCTGCACGGCGGCACCCAGGGCTTCGACAAGCACATCTGGGACGTGGAGGGCTTCACCTCCGGCTCCGACGTCGGCCTGCACCTCTACTACACGAGCGTCGACGGCGAGATGGGCTACCCGGGCACCCTCAAGGTGAAGGTGACGTACACGCTCAACAAGCACGGCGACTGGCGCATCGACTACGAGGCCACCACCGACAAGGCCACGGTCGTCAACCTGACCAGCCACGTCTACTGGAACCTCGCCGGCGAGGGCAGCGGCACCATCGAGAACCACGAGCTCACGATCCCCGCCGCCCGCTACACGCCGACCGACTCGGGGCTGATCCCCACGGGCGAACTGGCCAAGGTCGCCGCCACCCCCTTCGACTTCCGCAAGACCAAGCCGATCGGCCGCGACATCCGGGCCGGCCACGTCCAGCAGGTGCAGGCCAAGGGCTTTGACCACAACTGGGCCCTCGACAAGGGCATCACCGCGAAGCCCGAGCACGCCGCGACCCTGCACGACCCGCACTCCGGCCGCACCCTGAAGATCGCCACCGACCAGCCGGGGCTGCAGTTCTACACCGGCAACTTCCTCGACGGCACTCTCACAGGTACCGGCGGCCACACCTACCGCCAGGGCGACGCCCTGTGCCTGGAGACCCAGCACTTCCCGGACTCGCCGAACCACGCGAACTTCCCGTCGACAGTGCTGCGGCCTGGTCAGACGTACAAAACGTCGACGATCCACACGTTCAGCGCCTGAAGCCCCACAGCTGACGCGTAGTTCGGACCCGGGGTTCCCGAACTCACACCATTTTCACATCCGTTGAACAGTGCCACTCCCGTCTCCGTATTCAAGGGCGGCCCGTGCTCCCCCGCGCGGGCCACCCAAGACGACGGGCCCGGTCGTCCCCGCCGGGCCCGCCTTCATACGGAGGTTCCATTGGCCGACTCCAACGTCACCTCGCTGTTCCGCAGTACGGCGGCGCACAGCCCGTCGATGGCAGCGCTGGCGCGTGAGAGCGACGGCACCGGCCCCGTGGACTTCTGCATCCCGTGCAACCCGTACTTCCCCACCCCCGCCATGTTCGACGACATGGCGGCCCGGCTGCGCGAGATCATCACGTACTACCCGAGCAGCGCCGACACCATCACGGCCGAGCTCTGCAATCTGCTCCAACTCCCGCCGAGCTGCGTCGCGATGGGCAACGGTTCCACCGAACTGATCACCTGGATCGACCACTTGATGGTCCGCGAGTCCCTCGCCATCCCCGTCCCCACCTTCGGCCGCTGGACCGACCAGCCCATGGAGACCGGCAAGCGGGTCGACATGTTCCCGCTCCAGGAGTCCAGCGGCTTCGTCCTGGACCTCGCGCAGTACGCCGAGTTCATCCGCAAGCGCAACACCAAGGTCGCCGTCATCTGCAACCCGAACAACCCCGACGGCGGCTTCATCCACAAGCAGGCGCTCGTGCAGTTCATGGACGCGATGGCCGACCTGGACCTCATCGTCATCGACGAGTCGTTCCTGGAGTTCGCCGACGCGGAAGTGGAACCCAGCGTCGTGCAGGAGGCGATGCTCCGTCCCAACGTGGTCGTCCTGCGCAGCCTCGGCAAGAACTTCGGTCTGCACGGCATACGGTTCGGCTACCTCGTCGCCAACCCGGCCCTCGCCGGCCGCATCCGCTCCATGCTCCCGAAGTGGAACCTCAACGCCTTCGCGGAACACGTGGTGTTCATCCTCAAGGAGCACGGCGCGGAGTACGCGCAGAGCCTCCAGCAGGTGCGCCGCGACCGACTCGACATGGCGAGCCATCTGTCCGCGCTGCCCGGCCTGACGGTCTATCCGTCGCAGGGCAACTTCCTCTTCGTACGCCTCCCCGTGGGCGCCGAAGGGACCGTCGTCCGGGACCGGATGCTCACCGAGCACCGCATCCTGGTCCGCGAGTGCGGCAACAAGATCGGTTCGTCCAGCCGCTTCCTGCGCCTCGTTGTGCGCCCCGAGACGGACGTGCGTCGCCTGGTGTCCGGCCTGGAACAGGTGCTCTACGGGACCAGGAGGGGAGCCGCCGTACCCGAGCTGAGCACAGGGACCAGCTACAGCTCGGGTACGGCGGCCGTGGACCGCCTCGTCGGGGCGACGAACGGCGCCGGCATGCAGATGCCTGCGGCGATCATGCAGATGCAGCCGCAGCCCGTGCCCATGCAGGTACCGGCAGCCGCGGCGCCGCAGCCGCAGCCTCAGCTCGTGCCGCAGCCCCAACCCCAACCGCAGTACCAGCCGATGGTGGCCGCGGCGCAGGCTCCGCAGATGCCGATGCAGCCTGTTGCGCAGATGCCGGAGCAGTTGGCTCAGATGTCGCAGCAGATGCCGGTGATGCAACAGCCTCAGCAGCAGCCGTACGGTGCGCCGGCGCCCGCGCCTGCTCCTGTGCCTCAGGGGCCGACGCCGACTGGTGTGCCTGCGCGTAATGGGCTTACGGCTGCGCAGGTGCGGGGGGCTACGAGTCCCAACGGGATGCAGAATCTTGCGCCGGCGCCTGCCACCGGGTGGCCCAATGCGCAGAGTTGGCCCAATGCTGCGGGGATGGGGCAGGCGGGTTAGGCGTTCGTTGCCGGGTGCGGGTGCGTGGGGGCTGGTCGCGCAGTTCCCCGCGCCCCTGAGGTCAGTTGCCCCTTACGGCGTGTAGTAGCGAGGCTCCCAGCGGCAACCCGTGACAAGCCTCTACCTCGAAGCCGGTCTTCTCCAGCAGTAGGCGGTAGTGGTCCTCGTCGCGTTCCTGGCCGCCGACGTTGCACAGCATGTGGATGTCCCATGCCACCGCCGTCGGAGTCGGCAACAGGCGTTCCACTAGCAGTAGTTGGGATCCTGGGCGCATCGCGTCCGCGCATCTGTGGAGGATCGTCAGGCAGCGGTCGTCGTCCCAGTCGTGGAGGACTCGGGACAGGAGGTAGACGTCACCGCCCTCCGGTACGGACCTGGTGAAGTCGCCCGCTACGAAGGTGCAGCGCTCGGGGAGTTGGGGGCGGGCCGCCTCCAGGGCCTCCGGGCGTTCCAGCAGTACGCCCTCCAAGTGGGCGTGGGTCCGCAGGAGTCGGGCCAGCAGCGCGCCGTTTCCGCCGCCCACGTCGACCACGCGCCGTACGGCCGCGAAGTCGATCAGGGTCGGTACCGGGGCGAACATCTCGGCGCTGGCCGCCATCGCGCGGTGGAACAGGTCGCCGAGTTCCGGGTGTTGGGCGAAATACGGGAAGTGGTGCTGGCCGTAGCGGTGGGCGAAGGCTTCCTCGCCGGTGCGTACGGAGTGGGTCAGGCCGCTGAAGGAGTCGTAGAACGGGCCGCCGTAGAGCTGGGCCAGCGGGTGGAGGGAGAACTCCGTGCCGGTGCGCAGGGGTTGGCCGGTGGCGGTGAGGTGGTAGGTGCCGCCGGCGGAGGTGAGCAGGCCCAGTGAGGTCAGGTAGCGGAGCAGGCGGCGTAGCGCGTCCGGGTCGGTGGCGGTGAGGTCGGCCAGGGTGTCGGCGCCGATGCCCGGGTGGTCGGCCAGGTGGTCGGCGATGCCCAACTCGGCCATGGTGGCGACCGCTTGGGTGGCCCAGGCTCCCGTCATGACGCCGAGCAGGGAGGCCGTCGGGTCGGGGAGGGGGGCGTGGCGGCCGGGGAGGCGGAGTTCGAAGCGGCGGTGGGTTCTGGTGCGGTGGTAGAGGACGGTGACGTTCTCGTGGCCGTTGTAGCCGCCGCCGTCGGGGACCGCGCCGCCCCGCTCCTGGAGGAGGAGCCGTAGGCCTGCGGGGACGACCGGGCCGGGGGCGGTGACGGCGAAGGCGTGGTGCGACTCGTGTTCCGCCTCGCGTTCGTCCGCCGCAACGGCCTGCAGCGGGGAGTCCGGTGGGACGGGGAGCGCGAAGATCTCCACGCTGCGGGTGCCGACCGCGACGTGCACGATGCCGACCGGGGTTTCGGCGAGGGCGGGGCCGTGGCGGCGGGCGAGGCGTTCGCGGACGACCACGCTCGGGGTGACGGCGCCGGGTTCGAAGCCGAGGCGGTCCAGTTCCTCGCAGAGGCCGTCGAGGGAGTCGGGGAAGACGAGGACGGCGGTGTGGTCGAAGACCAAGTGCCGGGAGACGTCTGCCCGTTCGGCAGGCGTGAGGTCCGGGAGCAGTTGGGCGAGGACGTCGTCCGTGTCGTGGGCCTCGACGTAGGCCGCCGCTCGCCGGATGCGTTGTACGTCGGCCTCGGCGAGGCGCGCCTGTACGACGGGGAGGTTCATGTGGGGGTTCCCGGTGATCGTGGGTGGGGACGGGAGACGGGGTCAGATGCCGGTGTAGTTCTCGGCGAAGAAGTCCTGGTGCGTGCGGGAGGTGCGCAGGCTGTCGAGGCGGGCGTACTGGAGCGCGCGGCCGTAGCGGGCCTCGGCGTCCTCGGTGGTCGGACCGTGCAGCAGGCCGCTCATCCAGTGCGAGAACTCGTGGGCCCGCCAGACCCGGGGCAGGCAGTCGGCGGCGTACCGGGCGAGGTCGCTCTCGTCGTCGCGGGTGAGGGCCGGCACGAGTGCCCGGGCGAGGCGTTCGGCCTGGAGTACGGCGAGGTTGGCGCCCTTGGCGGCGGAGGGGCTGATGAGTCCGGCGGCGTCGCCGGCCAGCCAGAGGCGTCCGGCGCCGGGACTGTCGAGGACGTCGGAGCGCAGGTCGACGACCGTCTTCTCCAGGACGGGACCGTCCTTGAGCGGGCCGAACTCGGCGGTCCGGAGCCGGGTCGCCAGCTCGGTCCAGATCCGGTCCTCGCTCCAGTCGGCGGGATCGGTGCCGCGCGGACACTGGAGGTAGTAGCGGGTGACGGTCGCCGTACGGGCCATGTGGCCGGCGAATCCGTGTGCGTGCAGGGCGTATCCGACGGCGGCGAGGCTGGGCGGCGCCTCGGCCAGCACCGCCAGCCAGCTCACGCCGTGGTCCCAGCGGGCCGTCCCCGTGCCCTGTGCCGCGAGGGTCGCGCGGGCGACGCCCCGGTGTCCGTCGCAGCCGGCGACGTAGCGTCCGGTGACCTCCGAACCGTCGCGTGTCCGCACCCGGCCCTCGGAGATCTCCTCGACCTCGGCGCCGAAGCGGATCTCACCGCCGCGCCGCAGGTACTCGGCGAGCAGGTCCCGTACCAACTCCTGCTGGGGGTAGACGGTGTGGACCTCGCCGCGCCCCAACTCGCCGTAGTCGAGGGTGAATTCACCCTGTTCGCTGCGGAAGAGGCAGGTCCGGTGCGTCCGTCCTCTGGCCAACAGGCCTGCATCCAGGCCGTGTTGGGCGAGTACGCGTACGGAGTGGGCGGCCAGGAACCCTGCCCTGGCCCGCCCTTCCACCGCCTCGCGCCCGCGCCGTTCCAGGATCACGCAGTCGATGCCCCGGTCCAGGAGCAGGTTCCCCAGGACCAGCCCCGCCGGGCCCGCCCCGACGATCACCACCCCGGTCCGCGCCCCGGAGTCGAATCGTTTCCCCACGTCCACCCCTGATCTTGCTTTTTCGGCCAAGGGGTTTCATATCAGCCAGATCGGGGTGATGAGGAATCGAAGGTGATCATGTAGCCCATAAGGCCCAATTGGGCATATGTCAGTGGTCGTTGTCCAGGTGCAGCTTCAGCAGGTCCACTCCGTAGTCGCCGCCGTTGGGGGTGCGGATGATGGTGTGGATGTGCTCCTGGGACGGGGTGCCGCCACCCATGCCCATGCCGCCGCCGGGAGGACCGCCGGCGTTGGAGCTCGCGCTCGCACTGGCGCCGGCGCTCGGGCTGGCGGAGGACGCCTCGTGGTAGAAGAGCGGGGCCTGGGCGTCGTACTCGATCAGCACGACCGGGCTGTGGATGCGGTAGTAGAAGGCGGACTTGTCCTTGGTCTCGCCCATCCAGTAGAAGTACGTGTCGTCGAGGTGCTTCTCCACCTCGGTCATCTTGACCTCGGCGTGCCCCTCGCTGATGTAGCCGATGTACACGCGGGCCACGTCCAGCAGCTTCTCCCGCTGGGCGGAGGTGAGTTCGGAGCCGCGCACGCCCTCATAGGCGAGCTTGAGGTTGTCCGAGCCGGCGCCCGCCTTCATGTCCTCGTTGCCGTTGCCCTGCGAGGAGACCGCCTTGGCGAGCTGCGCCTTGGTGAGGGAGCGGATCATCGCCAGACCGGCCGTCGTCTCCGGCCGGAACAGGGTGATCTTCTGGCCCTTGTACGTAGCCGTCGTCGGCTCGGAACCCATGAAGGTCGGCGTCATCACGACCTGGTCGCCGAGCACGAAGTAGTTGATGGCGACGTGGTGGCCCTCGTACTGGAAGCCCCACGGCTTGGTGGTCGACGGGGTGCCCATGAAGGTGAAGAAGTAGTGGCCCTCGGTCAGGGTCTTCTGGTTGCCGCCGTTGGAGTCGCCGAGGAACTGGTTGAGCTTCATGATGTTGCGGGTCTGGGTGAGACCGTCGGCGGACAGCGCGACGCCGAGCAGTGAATAGCCGAGGTTGCGCTTCTTCTCCGTGAGGTCGCCCATGCGGACGCCCTTGCGGGCGTAGCCGTCGACGTTGCTCCAGGCCGTCCACTCGTCGGCGTCGATGTCGAAGGTGCAGGACTTGCGCTCCTTCGCGGAGAGCCCGTCCAGGAACGCCTGCGCCGCCTTGACCAGCTTGTCCGTGGAGACGCCGGTCGAGTGGATCGTGAACAGGTCGTCGACGACCTTGCCGTCGGCGGTGACACCCTTGAGGTCCTTGTACTTGACCTGGGAGACCCCGGGGCCCATGCCGCCACCCCCACCACCGCCGGCTCCGGGCCCGCCCGAGGGCATACCGCTCGGGGCGCCGGACTGTGCGGCGGAGGACGAACTCGCCGTGTCCGACGAGTCGTTGGAGCATCCGGTCATGGTCGCCACGGCGGCGACACCTCCGGCGAGCAGCGCCTTGTTCATGAACCAGCGGCGGCTGCGCTCGGAGGCGGGGGTGTGGGGTCGGTGTCCATGCATGGGGATCAGAGTCCATGCCGAACCTGAAGCGTTCTTGTCAGCAACCTGTGAGGAAAAGGCTACTCGGGGGCGCCTGGCCCGGCAGGGAGCGACGGCGGCGCTCCCCGGCCGGCCCGCTGGGCGAAGACCATCATCCCGAGACCAGCAAGAGCCACCGCCGTGGTGACGACCGACAGCACCATTTGGACGTCCGGGTCGACATCCACCAGCGCGATCACCGCGTGATACAGGACGACGACGCCGAACAAGGTGTACCCGGCACCCCAGAGCCGGGGCTTGAGCACCTTGCCGGCCAGCCAGGGAAGCACCCAGGACGACGTGACGGCCGTGATGCCCACGGCGAGAGAGAAGATGGCGGCGGCGAAAAGCAGCACGTTCAGGGCTATGAGCACTGGTCAATCATCGCACCGGTGGGGCTACTTGGAAAAGGGATGACCAGCGCGGACGTCGACTTCCGCGCGGACTGTTTTCCCCAACGGCTCCCGGTCCAGCACCTCCCACCGGTCGGCCATCGCCTCCACCAACACGAGCCCACGCCCGGAATCGGCGAGCACCTCGGGCTGTCGTACGGCACCGGGTCCTGGCGGACGCGGCCCGGTACGGGTGTCGGTGACCTCGACGCGGACACTCCCGGTGACGAGGGAGAGCCGGAGTTCGAAGTCCCGCCCCGGTACGCGCCCGTGGGTGACGGCGTTGGCGGCGAGTTCGGCGACGATCACGGCGACAGTGTCGGAGGCGTCACTGCCGTGCGGGACGCCCCAGGCGTGGAGCTGGTTCAGGGCGAGGTGACGGGCGAGGCGGGCACCGCGAGGGGTGGGACTGAGGCGCTGGACGAACGTACTTACGGTGACGGGTGGTTGGGTGGTCACCCCGGGAATCCTGACCGTCTCCCCGCCCGCGCCCCCGCCACGGACGCCGGTTGCTTGCGCAGGGGGCAGTCCGTGCCGACGCGGGCCGTCAACTCCACGCGGAGGACGGCCAGTTCGGCCATGCGGGTGTCGATGATCCGGATCTTGTCGGCGAACAGGGCGGACAGGGCCTCCGCTTGATCGGGGGCGGCGCTCAACTCCTCTCCATGGTCGGCGATTTCGGCCAGTGAGAAGCCGAGGGCCTGTGCCGTGCGGACGTATTCGAGCCAGGGGACCGCCTCGGGCGGGTAGTCGCGATACCCGTTCGCCAGCCGCTCGCTGGTGAGGATGCCCACCTGTTCGTAGAACCGGAGGGCGTCCCGGCTCAGGCCCACCCGTGTCGCCAACTCCCCGATACGCATGCCCACATGATGACTTGACCTTGGACCCCACTCCACTGTTTAGCGTCAGCGGCATGAAGATCACTTCCTATCTCCGGGTCGTGCGGGCCAGCTCCTGGTACGACCTCGTCGTGACGGCCGGCTTCGCGACCCCGTGGACGTACGCGCTGGTGCACGACACGCTGTCGTCGCTCGGCCGGGACTGGGGGCTGGGCGTGCTGCCCGAACTCGACCCGATACAGACCCTGTACGCGAACCTGATGGGGTCGGTGGTGGTCGTATGGGCCGTGCTGCGGCTCGTCCGGCCGCTGGCTCTGCACGGTCTGCTCGACGGGGTGGCCCGTGTGCTGTTCACCGCCTGGCAGGGCTACGCCCTCGCGCAGGGTGCCCCGCGGTTCCTGTGGCTGTTCCTGGGCGTGGAGGCGATGTTCGGCGTGCTCCAACTGGCGCCATGGTGTCGGCGGGGAACGGAATTGCGGGAGTCGCGAGTGCGATGATGCCGCCATGTCACAGTCACCGCAGGACTCCTCGGTCACCAAGGACGGCATGACCGCGGCACAGGCCGTCGACCGGATCGAGGCCGCGGCGCCGCCGCGCCCGCACGGCCGCCGCCTGCAC
>NZ_JAWOAI010000242.1:0-14514 GCF_033194735.1 Streptomyces sp. W16 | reverse complement strand
GCCGCTGGCTGGCCGGCCGCAGGGTCGGCGGGGCGCTCAGCGATCCCGTGCTCCTACGACACCTGCTGTGGATCGCCGTGGCGTCCGGGCTGCCCCTCCAACTGCACGCAGGACTGGGCGAACCGGGCCTGCGCATCGACCGCACCGACCCCGTCCTGCTCACCGACTTCGTGCGCGCGACGGCCGGGCTCGGCACCGACCTGGTGCTGCTGCACAGCTACCCGTACCACCGGCACGCGGCCCATCTCGCCGGTGTCTTCCCGCACGTCTACGCCGACTCCGGCGCCGCCCTCGTCCGCACCGGCGCCCGCGCCGCGACCGTGCTCGCCGAGATCCTGGAGCTGGCCCCCTTCGGCAAGATCCTCTTCTCCAGCGGGGCCCACGGGCTGCCCGAACTGCACGTCGTGGGCGCACGGTTGTTCCGCGAGGCGCTCGGCCGGGTGCTCGGCAACTGGGTCGCCGACGGGGCCTGGTCGCTCGCCGACGCGCAGCGGGTCGCGGGACTGATCGCTGTCGGCAACGCAAAGAGGGTGTACGGGCTGGAGTGAGCTGTACAGACTGGGCCAATGCCGACCGACGCGTTGCTCGACCGCTTCCTGAACGAACTGGCCCCCCTGAAGCCCGTCGCCGTGTGGGCCCACGGTTCGCTCGCCGGGGGCGACTACCAGGAGGGCCGCAGCGACCTGGACCTGATAGCCATCCTGGACCATCCCCTCAAGCCGAGCACCGCCCGCCAACTGGTCGCCCTGCACCGCGGGTTGCGCACCGTCCCCCTCGCCACCCACCTGCACTGCAGCTACCTCGCCCCCGGCACCCAGGACGCCCCGAACCAGCGCCACCTCACCTGGGCCAACGACCACGTCACCCGTCGGCCGGTCACGCCTGTCACCCGGCGTGAACTGCACGACTTCGGGCGGGTGTTGCAGGGCGGATCGCCGAAGGAGCTGCTGCCGGCCGTGACGGACCAGGAGCTGGGCGAGTTCGTCGTACGCGACCAGCGGGAGTTCTGGCGGCCGGCCGTCGACAAGGCGCACCTCTGGCACCAGGACATCTGGGTGGACCTGGGGCTGCTCACGTTCGCCCGGGCGACGGTCACCCGGCGGGAGGGCCGACTCATCACCAAGCGCGAGGCACTCGACGTACTGCCCGGCCTCGGGGCCCCGGCGGAGGTCGTAGAAGACGTCGTACGGCGGCGTTACGACGATCCGGTATCGTCCTCGCGCCGCTCCGAAGAGGGCGATTGGCTGGACCGTCGGGCGAAGCTGACCCGGGCCTATCTCGGCCCGGCGATCGACGAGTTGGTCACCCGTTACGGATGACTTACGCGCGCGTGGGCAGTGACTGCTCCACCGACGGCCCCGGCAGGTCCGCCACGGTCTCCGGCCGCTCGCGCAGCGACAGCAGCACCCGCAGCACCCCGATCCACACCAGGCACGAGCCGAGCATGTGGAGGGCGACCAGGGCCTCGGGGAGGTTCGTGAAGTACTGGACGTAACCGATGACGCCCTGGGAGAGCAGGATCAGGAACAGCTCACGGGTGCGGTCCAGGGGGCCCTTGGGGGCGTCGACCGCCTTGAGGACGAACCATAGGGCGAACGTCAGCGTGACCACGATCCAGGCGAGCACCGCGTGCAGCTTGGCGACCGTCTCCCAGTCGATCGGGATCCGGTCGACCTCCTTGGAGTCACCCGCGTGCGGGCCCGCGCCGGTCACCACCGTGCCGACCGCGATCAGCAGCACGGAGGCGGTCACCAGGAACCACACCAGCTGCTGCACGGCCTTGCCGACCAGCGGCTTGGCCTCCGCGTCGCCCTCTCGGCTGCGCTGCCACATCAGCGTGGCGACCGCGATCAGCGCCGAAGAGAGCAGGAAGTGGGCCGCGACCGTGTACGGGTTCAGGCCGACCAGCACCACGATGCCGCCGAGGATCGCGTTGCTCATCACGATCCAGAACTGCGCCCAGCCCAGCCGGGTGAGGGTGCGGCGGTACGGCTTCTCCGAGCGCGCGGCGATGATCGCCCAGCCGACGGCGGCACACAGCACGTACGTCAGCATCCGGTTGCCGAACTCGATGGCACCGTGGAAGCCCATCGCGCTGGTCGTGGTCAGCGAGTCGTCCGTGCACTTGGGCCAGGTCGGGCAGCCGAGCCCGGAACCCGTCAGCCGCACGGCACCGCCGGTGACCACGATGACCACCGACATGACGAGCGCGGCGAGAGCCGCCCGCTGAACCGTCCGGGGATCCGGGGTCCAGCGTGCGGCGATGAAGGCGAGGGGGTTGCGCGCGGCGGCTACGACGTCGGCGGGGGTCACGTTTGGCACGGGGACCATCGTAGGGGGGTGCTTGTGCATGAATTCACGTGGGCGGTGCTTTGCCGGGTGGATCATGCGGAGGTGCTGGTCACAGCGACTGCCGGATGCGCTTCGCCTCCGCCCTGAGCAGACCGGCCTCCCGGGGGTCGCCCCGGTCCGCGACGCAGTCGGCCAGGTGCTCGTACACCGCCATCAGCACGGGGTGGTCGCCGCCGAGCGCGGTTCGGAAGATCTCACCCGCGTCCCGCAGCACGCGCTCCGCACCCTGGTCGTCGCCCTCGGCGCGCAGCACGGGTCCGAGCCGGGTGAGCGACTTGGCACGGTAGTAGTGCTGATTGCCGTAGGCGCGCCGGTAGATCTTCTCTGCCTGCTCCAGGATCCGCTTCGCCTCGGCCGTCCGGCCCTGAGCGAGCCGCAGTGAGCCCAGTTTGTTGAGGCAGGACGCGTACTTGTGTTCCTCGGCCTCGCTGCGCTTGCTGTGGAGTTCCACCACCGGGCCGAGGAGCGCGTCGGCCCGCACCAGTGCCGCACGGGCCTGGCGCACCAGGTCGAGGCGGCGCAGCGGCTGCACGGTACGGCGGGCATCCTCCCGGTGCTGCTCGCCTCGTCGCCGCAGCACGTCCGCCAGGAACTCGGCGACCTGCGCCGTCTCGAAGTCCTCCCCTCCCCGGTGGACCTTGCACGTCTCCAGGGCCGAGTTCAGCCTCTCCTCGGCGAGCTCCAGCTGCCCGCGGTCCCGTGCGACGATGCCGAGGTCACGCTGGAGCATGGCCCGGAAGACCGTGTACTCCGGCGGCTCCTGACTGCCCCGGCTGGGTATCCGTTCCTCGGCGCGCTCGTAGTGGACGACGGCCTGGGCGAGTTGGCCCGCGTTGCGGTGGATCAGGCCGATCTCCTGCTCGGCGACGGCCCAGTCGAGACTCTCCTCCCGCCAGCTCTGCCCCTCGTAGATCTTCACCGCCGCCTGCACGGCCTCCAGCGCCTCCGGGAAGCGGTTGCGCTCGCGCATGATGCCGCCCAACTGTCGCTGGCACTGCGCCCGCAGCCGAAGGAATGCCTCCCCTTCGTGGTCCGCGCACAGGTCGAGGGCCACGCGGCACTCCTGTTCGGCCTTGTCCAGTGCGGCCAGCAGATAGTGCTGGCGGGCCATCGCGTAGCGGGCGGTGGCGCGGGCGAGCTCGTCGTCGTCCCCTATCTCGCGGAGTTCGGCCTCCTGCTCGAAGAAGTCCAGCGCCCGTACCCAGTCGCAGCGATGTTCCTGGTACGTGCCCACGCGGTGCAGTAGCCGGGCCAGCGCCTCGGGGTCCTGTGAGGCGCCGAGTCCGCCGTCGGTGTCATCCCCCCAGGCCAGCTTGTCGATGACGGCCTCGACGTGCGGCATCAGGCGCTCGCACACCGGCCGCGACGCCAGCAGGTCCGGTGTGGTGGGGAAGCAGGCCTCCATGAGGCGTACCGCCGCCTGGGACCACTCCAGACGCTCCGCCTCGCTCAGCTCGTCATGGATCAGTATCTGAACGCGTGAATGCATGCCGTACGCGGCCGATCCGTCGCGCCAGTCGCCGCTGCGGGTCAGCAGGGAATGGTCCACCAGCAGCAGCACCTCGCGGTTGAAACTGACCGGGTCGGTCATCACGGCGCGCAGCCGCGCCGGGAGCACCGACCGGTGCTGGGTCAGCGTCGTCTTCTGCACGTCCTCCGACGCCAGGAACGCGAGCAACTGCAACAGATCCACGGCGGCGGGCGAGGCCTCCGAGACCCTGATGATGGACAGCCGGAAGGTGTCCTCGACGGAGGCCCCACCGGGCAGGTCGTGCAGGTACTCGGCCACGGTGATCTCGGCCTGCACGATGTAGGCAGCGGCCTGTTCGAGGGCCAGCGGCAGCCAGCCGAGCTGGCGGCCCAGCGAGGTCATGGCCCGATGGTCCGCGTCGGTGACGTGGTCGCGTGCGATACCGAAGCGGCGGCGCAGGAACTCGATGCCCTCGTGCTCGGGGAACGCCCGCAGTTCGATCGGGTCGGCGCGCAGGCCGGTCCAGCCGTGATGTTGCTGGGTGGTGATTAGCACCTCGCCGTCGCCCTCGGACGGCAGCAGGGGGCGAAGGGAATCGTCGTACGCCGGCCAACCGTCGTACACGAGGAGCCAGTCCGGCTGGTCGCGCAGCCGGGACCACAGGTTCATCAGGACGACGTTCTTGCTCTCCTGCTCGGGGATGCCCACGTACTCGGCGAGCTCCAGCAGTTCGGTTCGGAGCGCGTCGGGCCGGGAGGCGTGGAGCCACCACGTGAGGCTGTGCCGGTGGAGGTGCTGGAGGGCGTAGGCCACGGCCAGCTGCGACTTGCCGGCGCCGGTCGCTCCGTACAGGACACAGACGCGTGGGAGAGACCTCTCGTTCTTCTTGCGGCGTTCGACGTCCGGGCGGCGCAGTACGCTCACGATGTGCTCGCTCTCCGCCGTGCGGCCCGTGAAGTACATGCTGAGCATGGGCAGGTTGTTGGGCGGGCCCTGCAAGGGGCTGGGCGATTTCGGACGAGGGATCTCGGCAGGCTTTCGCGCCACGTGTGCGGCGACGGCACCGGTCAGCCCTGTGACGACCGCGGCTCCTGCGGCCAGCCACCACAGCAGTGCGTCGCCCGACTCGGCGGCTTTGGCTGCCACGGTGAGGAAGGCAGCCGCTCCGGCCCCCGTACCAGCGGATAAATTGATCACCCACGAACGCATGTGACCCCCCCGAAGTCGCTCCGCCACACACCGCGAGCATCCCTCTCGCGTTTGCGGGCGAATGTCATTAAATCTTCAGTTTTCCCCATTACTTGTCGTTGCAACCGATGAGTAACTGTTTCGTTAAAGAGATAAGCGACGGGCCGTACGGATACGATCCCGGCTCGCGGAAGTTGGTCAGCCGTTTACTGGATGTGGGGACAGACAGCCACACTCCCAACTCGGGAAACAGGGGGCACATCATGGATCACACGCCCAATCGGGCACCTATCCCTGAGGAATTTGCTCGACGAAAGATGCTGCTTGTCGCGGGGTTGCTGGGCGCCCTGGTAGTCGCCCTTAGCGTGGGAATCGTTGCGGTAGCGGCTGGTGCGCCGGTTGTGGTTGCCCTCGGCTTTGGCGGCAGTAGCTTTGCTGCCACGATGGGGCTCGTTCTGGGGGCTCTCTCGTGGCTCATGCCTCCCCGGTGAGAACGCAAAAAATCCCCTTCATTGGTATAGGGGCCGTGCGCCAGGTCGTTGCGTGTCAGCGGGAAGGACGGACTTGGAAGGGCACTCTCCGCGTTACCGGATTTCGGGTGACGGTGTTCACGGGATGAAGTGAACGGCCTGTTAGCTCTTGGGATTATTACCGCCGGAAGAAATCCTGCGTATTTCCTCCAGACGGCTCCTTGCCCGCCTGGACTGAGTGTGTTCATGGCCGTACGCCTCTTCATGGCGACGTACGGCCGCTGTCTGAACGGCGATCGCCTGATCCGAGTGGCCTTGGGCGAACAGAGTCTCGGCCAGTTCGTGCTCCGCGCTGGCTACGTAGGGGTGGGTCGGGCCCATCGCCGCTGACGCCATTCGGCGCGCTTCCGCCAGTTGTTCAGCCGACCGTGCGAGCTGATCCGTGTCACGGTCGAGCCGTCCCAGCCCGATGAGTGTGCCGATCCCGTCGGGGTCGTCACCGAGGCGGTTGCGCACTTTCATGGCATGTTCCAAAGCCACCCATGCCTCTTCGGATCGGCCGAGCCTGCGTAGGGCGCCTGATGCGGTCGGAGGCGATGAAGGCGAGGGGGTTGCGTGCGGCGGATGCGACGTCGGCGCGGGTCAGGGTTGGCGCGGGGAGCGTCATGGGACGCTGCTTGTGCACGCTTTCAAGAGGGGTGTTTACCGGATAGATCGGTGGATCCTGCTGGAGTCGTAGTGCTCACCACCAGTCGGTCATGGCGCTGGAAGGGGAGTTGGCGCCTGTGGCTGAGACAGAATGCTGCCGTCGAGCATGCCCCTGATGCGGCGGGCGCGTGAACGGAACGCGGTTTGCGCTTCCTCATCCGTGGCACAGGCGGCCAGACGTTCGTACACGGCGACAAGGGACGGATGAGTGTCACCGAGACGGGCACGAAAGATTGCCTCGGCAAGCCGCAACACTTGCGTTGCGTTCGCCGACTCATGAGTGGCGAGCACAACTGAGGCGCTCGTAGAAATCAGGACTGCACCGAGCCTGGAGAGGGTCTTGGCGCGATAGGGGTGCTCTGGTCCATATGACCTTACGTAGATGCGTTCCGCTTCCAGGAGTGCGTCCAGCGCCTCCACATGGCGCCCCTGAGCCAGGCGAAGGGAGCCCAGCTTGTTGAGGCAGGCGGCGTACTTGTGTTCTTCGGTTTCTCGTCGTTTGCTGTGCAGGGTCACCACAGAGCCCAGCAACCCTTCGGCCTCGCGCAACCTTCGTCGTGCTTCCCGGAGCAGCCGTCGGCGGCGGAGTGGATGGTGTGTCTCGCGGGCGCGGGCGCGAAACTCCTCGCAACTGCGACGCAGCACGTCCGCCAGGAACTTGGAGATCTGAGAAGTCTCGAAGTCGTCTTCTCCTCGGTTGGCGCGGAAGATCGCCTGTGCCGCGCGTAACCTCCTCTCGGAGGTCACCAAATCGCCCATGTCCTGCGCGACAATCCCTTCGTCGCGTTGGAGCATCGCGCGGAAGACCAAGTGGTCGCGGGGCTCCTCACTGCCCCGACTGGGAACCAGCTCACCCGCCCGGGCATACCGTTCGAGTGCCAGGGTCAGTTGACCCGCGTTTCGGTAGATCATGCCGGCTTCCTGCTCGGCGACGGCCCGGTCGAGCCCTTCCAGATCAGAGGCATGCTCCGCGTAAATGCTGATGGCCTGCTCTGCGTAGCTCAGAGCTTCCGGGAAACGGACGTCCTCTCGCAGGATGCAGGCGAGCTGCCGCAGATACATAGCCTGAAGACTCCAGAAGCCAGCGGCTGAGTCCGGAAACGAAGACCATTGGTCAAGCATTCCGCGGCATACCTGTTCAGCCGGATGGAGATCGGCGAGGCGATAGAGCTGTCGGGCTACGTCGAACCTGGCCACGTCAAGTTCCCGAACGTCTCCCATGCCGAGTTCGCGCAGTTTAACTTCATCCTTGAAGTAGTTCAGTATGTGCTGTTGATTGACTCCTCGGCACTCCTGATACAGGCCTGCCCTGTGCAGGAGCCGAGCGAGCGCCTCAGGGTCACGTGCTGCTCCAAGTATGTGATATCCGTCGTCGACTGCCCGTACGACCTCGGAAGTGACGGCCTGTACGTGTGGCATCAATCGCTCGCAGGCGGCTCGCTGGTCCAATTGCTCGGGTATGGCCGGGAACGCAGCTTCTACGAGTTGTACCGCAGTCTGGGACCAGGTCAACCATCCCTGCTCGTCCATGCGCTGTCGGACGTGAAACTGGACCTGCGGATGCATACGGTAAGTGACGGTGCCGAGTCGGGAGTCTCCGCTGCGGCGCAGAAGCGAGTATTCGGAAAGCCGGCGTACTACTACGTTGAATTCAGCCTGATTCCCCATGACCTCTCTGAGCGGCGACGGAATCATTGACCGGTTATCGAGCAGCATGTCCCTCCGTACGTCCTCGGAAGCGAGGAAGGAGCACAAGCGCATGAGATCCTCGGCCACCGGCGCGGCAGCGACAACGCACTCGATTGCGACCTCGAACGTTGCGGCTACCGCGTTCTGGCCTGCAGGGAAGTCCGGGAGTTGGTGCAGGTACTCCTGGACGGAGATCTCCGATTCGGCGATATAGGCACCAGCCTGCTCCAAAGCAAGCGGCAACCAGTGCAATTGGGTGCCCAGTTGCATAAGGGTGTCCTCGCTGTCGTCGCCGCTGATCCGAGCCTTGAGGAACGCGAGCCCGTCTGCGGCCCCCAGGTCGGACAGCTCGATTACCGTTGGCCCGGCGCTATGGTGCTCCCAGCCCTCGCTCTGTTGGGTGGTGATCAACACCTCGCCGTGCCCTGTCCGGGGTAGGAGGGGTTGGCGTGAGGCGTCGATATCCTCGTCTACAGGTCCGAGACTGCCGTGCTGTGCGCCGTCGTACACCAGGAGCCAGCCGGGGGAGTCGCGCAGTGTTCCCCAGAGCCTGTTGAGCATCACGTTCTTGGACTCATGTTCTGGAATGCCCAGGCAGGCCGCAAGTTCAAGCAGTTCGCCCCTGAGACGCTCGTAGCTTGATGCAGAGAGCCACCACACCATTGACCGGGAGTGTGTCAACCGTTCCTCGGCGTACGCCGCAGCGAGTTGTGTCTTACCTACCCCGCCAAGCCCATGCACGACACACATGCGCACAGTGTCGCCCCGTCTACCCGGCCGCAACGCCTTTGAGACGACACGGAGTTCTGCCCCACGCCCTGTGAAGTACCGCGAGGGATCAGGCAGGTTGGGTGGAGGTACGTAGAACAGCTCAGGGTCCGCATGGTTGTTGGCTGAGTGCGCCGGGTGAGGCTGGTGAACAGAGAGGTAGCCGGCAATCGCGGAGATGCCCCCGAGTACTCCGGCGCTCGACGCGAGCCAGAGCAGCCTGGCTCCGTGCGTGTCCTGTGCAATCACGGACAAGAAGACCGCTCCGGCTCCGGTCATGAAGCTCAGAGCAGCCTTGAAGAGCCGACTGTTGTCGAGTAATCGCATGACGCGCCTCCCCCTGACGCTGACTGGCTAGAGTCCATTCTTCCTGCCGGTGGCCTTGGTATCCAGGTATCCGGCATCGCCCGAGGTCTTGGGAGGCGAGTTGGTCCGGCAAAGTTCGAGGGCCAGGGTTCAACGATGTGGCGGCATACGTATCGGATTGGTCCACTGGGCGTTCCCGCCCACGGTCGGCGGGGTCGAGTCCTACCTGTGGAACTGTTCCCGGCTACTGGTCGGACTCGGCCACCAGGTGACGGTGTTCACGGGGACCCCGGGAGCCAGGGTGCCCCCGGTGGACGGGGTCGAGGTCCTGCGGCACCCCGGTCTCGATCTGTCCTGGGCCACTGGGGACCAAGAGGAAAGAGAGTCTCTGCGGGAGTGGTTCCGGGTCGAACTGGCCGCACGGGACATCCGTCTGGTGCACGGTCATAATCTGCATCACTTCACCGCGGCACCGGCCGAGGCGCTGCTTGATCTGCGCGATGTGCTGGGACTGGTGCTGCTGCACACGTATCACAGCATCTGGCGGGAGCCCGAGAGCGTCGCGCTGGCCGAGGCGTGCGGCCGGTTCGACGCACACTTCGCGGTCTCGGGGTTCCTCAGTGACGCCTGTTCGAAGGCGCTGGGCGTGAACTGTGCGAAACCCATGTATCTGGGCATCGATACGAAGCCCTATCTGCGGATACCCGAGCTTGCTGACCCGAAGGCGGGCGAGGAGGTCGCCATTCTTCTGCCGGCCCGGCTCATTCCCGACAAGGGTGCCGAACTGGCCGTGGAAGCCTTGACCAAGGTTCTGGCGGTGGATCTTCCGGTCCGGCCGTACCTGGTCCTTATGGATACGCCGGACTCGATCGATTTCCACGGTGAGAAAGTCGGATTCCAGGCTTCCGTGCGCATGCTCGCAAAGTCTCTTGAGATTCCCGATCAAGTGCGTTTCGAACGAGCGGATGTGGATGGAATGCCCGACCTTTACCGTCGGGCGCGGGTCGTGATCTGCCCGTCCACGTTCCCGGAGCCGATGGGGCTCGTGGCCCTGGAGGCGATGTGCGCGGCGCGTCCCGTGATCGCCACTCGGGTGGGCGGTCTCGCGGAGGGAATCGGTGAGGACGGCGTGTCCGGCTTCCTTGTGGCTCCCGGCGACGTCGACGATCTTGCCCTGCGTATCACCGAACTGCTCTGCTGCCCCGAACTGGCCTGGTCTGTCGGCAACGCGGCGCGGAAGCGGGTGCAGGAGGAGTTCGACCTCGAAGACCGCTGTCTGCCGCCGCTGGTCGAGGCCTACGAGGAAGCGCTACGGCAGGCAGCTGCGCGCATCCCCCACCCATAGGCTCATTCGACGACGTAGCTCCAGCCCCCGGGCAGCCCCGTCACATCCACCCCGCCCGAGCGGTCCGCGCTGATCGTGAGCGTGTGTCCGGCCAGTCGCACCCCCTCGGCGCGTAGTGGCCCGAACTGCTCCGACGGCATGGGGCTGATCCGCAGGGTGCGGCTCGGGACGTCCGGGCGCAGCCCGAGGAGTGCGCCCAGCAGCGCCACTCCGGACGCCGCGGACCAGCCCTGCGGGCGGCAGGCCGCGGGGTAGGCGAGGGGAGCGGGTGATCCCGGGGTACGGTCATCGCCGCCGTACAGTTCCGGCATCCGGTATCCGAAGCGGGTTGCCGCATCCAGGAGGCCGTCTGCAAGGAGATACGCCTCCTCGTGGCAGCCTGTCGCGCACAACCCCTGGATCGCTATCGCCGTGTCGTGGGTCCACACCGAACCGCCGTGGTAGCTCATCGGGTTGAAGCCCGGGAGCTTCGAGGAGCGGCTGCGCAGGCCCCAGCCGGAGTTCAGTTCCCCGGAGGCGAGCCAGGCCGCGACGTCACGGGAGCCGGCCGGGTCGAGGATGCCGGTGGACAGCAACTGGCCCATGTTGGACGCGGGGCCGCTGATCCGGGTGAGGTTGCGGCCGACGGCGATGGCCACGTAGCGGGGTGCCGGACCGTCCGGCGACGGCAGCCAGAACGCGTCGGCGAAGCGCTTTCGCAGCGACTGCGCCCACGCGTGCAACCGCTCGGCCTGCTCGTGGCGGCCACGGGCCGACAGCAGCTCGGCCAGCCCGCTCGCCGCCTGGTAGGCGTACCCCTGCACCTCGCACAGGGCCAGAGGCGGCTCGATACGGCGGCCCGCCGCGTCCCGGACCGCGTCCTCGCTGTCCTTCCACGACTGGTGGTGCAGTCCGCCGGCGCGCGAGTAGTAGCGCAGGAAGCCGTCCTCGTCGCCGTCGCTCGTCTTCACC
This sequence comes from Streptomyces sp. W16, assembly GCF_033194735.1. Lineage (NCBI taxonomy): Bacteria > Bacillati > Actinomycetota > Actinomycetes > Kitasatosporales > Streptomycetaceae > Streptomyces > Streptomyces sp. W16. Next base: position 3,266 of record NZ_JAWOAI010000242.1, on the reverse strand, counting down.
ACCCACTCCATCGCCCGCTCCGCGTACGGCAGCAGCGCGTCCACCTCCGCGTCCGGCAGCCCCCAGTGCCAGGCCTCCACCAACAGGGTCACGAAGAGCGGGGTCGCGTCCACCGAGCCGTAGTAGCGCGACGGCACGCGCAGGCCGTGGCCGTGTTCGGAGTCGGCCTGGCGCAGTTCGTGCAGGATCCGTCCCGGGGCCTCCTCGCGGGTCTCGTCGTCCACCGTGCCCTGGCGGCGCGCCAGCGCCCACAGGGTGCCGCGCGCCAGGTCCGTGCCCAGCGGCAGCAGCATCCGTGCCGACCAGATCGAGTCGCGGCCGAACAGCGTCAGGTACCAGGGGCAGCCCGCCGCGACGAACTGGTCCTCGGGACCGTCCGGGGCTGTTCGCTCGGGGTCCGCCAAGCGCAGCGCCCGCAGGTCGCCCAGGCCCTGGCGGACCAGCTCCACCAGCCGGCGGTCGCCTTCCACGACGGGTTCGGCCCAGGGCGCCGCGGAGCGGGGAGCGTCGGGGTGGCCGGGCGGGGCAGGAACCGCTCCGCCCTCGACGGTCAGCCGGATCTGCCGACTCTCGCCGGGCCGCAACGTGATCCTGGGCCAGGTGAGGGTGCCGCCCTCGGAGGCCACGGCGATCTCCGGCGCGATGGTCTCTTTGTCCACGACACGCACCTCGGCCCGGCCGGTGGGCGTCTGCCAGTCCAGGCCGACGGAGTCGGACGTGGTCGTGCAAGGCGCGGAGGTTCCCGAATCGCCGCGCTTCACCACGGCGATGTCCGCGAGGTCGGTCGCCAGAGCCAGCTCGACGTGTAATCGGCGGGTGACCGTGCCGACATTGCGCAGCAGGACGGTCTCTCCCGCACCGGCGGTGCGTACGCGTTCGACGATCACGGTGGGATCGTCCGTACCGCCCCCGGGATAGCGGTGGATCGCGGTGAACCGCACCTCGTCGGGGCCGAGCGGCTGCACTCCGATCGGCTCGGGCTCCCGTCCGTCGATCAGCAGGCACACGGTGTGCAGCAGCCTGCGGTCGTGGCCGTAGAACCCGTCGGCGCGCAGACCGCGCAACTGCCCGTCCCGGGGTGACACGGCGAACGCCGGAGCCGCGACGCAGATCACCACGTCGTGCAGCAGCGGTTGCAGGGCGCGCGCAGTCTGAGGTTCCGCCGTCTTGACCACGGAGCGACTCTTCCCGCTCCGTACGAACGTCACTCCCAGCGGAAGAACCTCCCGGCCGCCGTCAGCCCCACGACCGCCCACACCCCCAGAATCCCCAGGTCCCCCCACGGCATCCCGGCCCCGTGCTGCAACACGTCCCGCAACCCGTCCGAAAGGGCCGAGATCGGCAGCAGCCCCAGCACGTCCTGGACCCCCGACGGGTACTTGTCCATCGGCACGATCACCCCGCCGCCGACCAGCAGCAGCAGGAACACCAGGTTGGCCGCGGCCAGCGTCGCCTCCGCCTTCAGCGTGCCCGCCATCAGGAGGCCCAGGCCCGAGAAGGCCGCCGTGCCGAGGACCAGGAGCAGGAACACCGCGAGGGGATTGCCGTGCGGGGACCAGCCCAGGGCGAAGGCGATCGCCGTCAGCAGGATGATCTGGAGGATCTCCGTGACCAGGACCGACGCCGTCTTCGCGGCCATCAGGCCCCAGCGGGGGAGCGGGGAGGACGCGAGGCGCTTCAGGACGCCGTAGCGGCGTTCGAAGCCCGTCGCGATGGCCTGGCCCGTGAACGCCGTCGACATCACGGCGAGGGCGAGGATGCCCGGGGTGAGGAAGTCGACGGACTTGCCCTTGCCGGTGTCGACGATGTCCACCGAGCTGAACAGGACCAGGAGGAGGGTCGGGATCACGACCGTCAGCAGTAGCTGCTCCCCGTTCCGTAGGAGCATCTTCGTTTCGAGGGCCGCCTGCGCCGCGATCATGCGGGGGAGGGGTGCCGCCCCTGGCGCGGGCGTGTAGGTCGCCGTGGTCACGAGCGCAGCTCCTTGCCGGTGAGTTCCAGGAACACGTCCTCCAGGGTGTGCCGTTCGACCGAGATCTTCTCCGGCATCACCCCGTGCTGCGCGCACCACGAGGTGACCGTGGCGAGCAGTTGTGGGTCGACCTTGCCGCCGACGCGGTAGGAGCCCGGGGTCAGTTCGGCTGCCGTGGAGTCGGCCGGGAGGGCCTTCAGCAGGGAGCCGACGTCGAGGCCGGGGCGGCCGGTGAAGCGGAGAGTGTTCTCGGCGCCGCCGCGGCACAGGTCCTCGGGGGAGCCGTGGGCGATGACCTTGCCGGCGTCGATGATGGCGACGTCGTCGGCGAGTTGCTCGGCCTCGTCCATGTGGTGGGTCGTGAGGACGACCGAGACGCCGTCCGTGCGGAGGTCGCGGATGAGGTCCCAGGTGGCGCGGCGGGCCTGGGGGTCGAGGCCCGCGGTCGGCTCGTCCAGGAAGACCAGTTCGGGGCGGCCCACGACGGCCATCGCCAGCGCGAGGCGCTGCTGCTGGCCGCCGGACAGCCGGCGGTACGTCGTACGGCCGCAACTGCCGAGACCCAGGCGCTCGATGAGCGCGTCCACGTCCAGCGGGTGGGCGTGCAGCTTCGCGATGTGGCGGAGCATCTCGTCGGCGCGGGCGCCCGAGTAGACCCCGCCGGACTGGAGCATCACGCCGATTCTGGGGCGCAGTGCGGCGGACTCGCGGACCGGGTCGAGGCCCAGGACGCGCACCGTGCCGGAGTCCGGCTTCCGGTACCCCTCACAGGTCTCGACCGTGGTCGTCTTGCCCGCCCCGTTGGGGCCCAGCACTGCGGTGACACCCGAATCGGCCACCAGGTCGAGGCCGTTCACCGCGGTCTTCGTGCCATACCGCTTCACCAGGGCCTGGACCTGGAGCACGGGCTCACTTCGCATGGGCCCGAGTCTAGGTAGGCGAACCCGGCCTCAGAGCGGCGGGTGCAGGATCTCCTCCTCACGGGGGCGGTGCAGCGGCAGCCACCGTTCCGCGTAGGCCACGGCGTCGCCCACCGGGAACAGCCGCACGTCGGCCGCGCCCGCCTTTCCCCGTACGACGGGACGGTCCCGTTCGAAGTCGTGGCCCAGCTCGTCGAAGCGGTCGGAGGAGATCGACACCTCGGTCACCGTCTCCCAGCCGTCAGGGCCGGGGCGGCCGGTCTCGACCAGCGGGGACGGGATGCGGTACTCGGCGAGATGGAAACTCGTGCAGCTGTCGTAGCCCGCGCCGAGCAGCAGCACGCGCGCGTGGAGGCCCTCCAGGCGGGCCAGCG
>NZ_JAWOAI010000241.1:0-14529 GCF_033194735.1 Streptomyces sp. W16 | reverse complement strand
GGTCGCGGGGTTCGGCGCCTGGCTCGGCCGGCCCGAACCCCGGGTCGGCCACACGTATCTGCCCGGCGACAGCTGGACCGGCATCGAGGGCGCCGGCGGCGACCTGGACCAGTGGGCCGAGTGGCGCCGGGCCCGCCAGGACCGCCTGCTGGTCCTCAACGTCCCGATGCTGGACCGCAACGAGGCCCACCTGCCCGACGACGTGGTGCGCACCGAACTGGGGGAGGGGGCGGGCGGGCGCTACGACGACCACTTCCGCACGCTCGCCCGCCGTCTGGTCCAACTGGGCGTCCCCGACACCGAGATCGTCCTCGGCTGGGAGATGAACGGCACCACCTACACCCACCGCTGCGCGCCCGACCCCACGGCGTGGAAGCGGTACTGGACCCGTATCGTCACCACGATGCGGTCCGTCCCCGGCCAGCGCTTCCGCTTCGCCTTCACCCCGAACCGCGGCCACGACGCGATCCCCTGGACCGACTGCTACCCAGGTGACGCCTACGTCGACGTCATCGGCATGGACGCCTACGACGCCCCCCGGGGCCTGCCCTTCACCGGCCAACTGACCGAGCCGTACGGGCTGTTGGCACAGGCCGACTTCGCCCGCACCCACCACAAGCCCATCGCCTACCCCGAGTGGGGCCTGTTCGACAACGGCGACAACCCCGCCTACGTGCGCGGCATGCTCACCTGGATGGCGGGGCAGCACCCCCTCTACCAGACCATCAGCGACTACTGCCCGCACGGAGTGTGGCGCTGCCGCGCCAACCCCAAGTCGGCGGCCGTATACCGTGCCCTGACGGATCATCAGCGCTGAACGCGGAGAACGGCACCGCCCGGGGAAGCGGGCGATGCCGTTCACGGTCCGTCGAACCACCCTGCTACGGCGTCCACTTCACGTTCGGATTGACCTGGCCGGTCCAGTTGAAGATCGCCATGTTGTCCCAACCGTCCCCGCTGCCGGAGATGTTGGCCGGGTCCCAGCCGTTGCCCGTGACCGCGTACCAGGTCGGCTCCCAGTAGAAGACACCGATCGCGCCCGCGCTGCGGGCCGTGTTCTGCACGGCGGTGAACTCCGCACCCTGCCCCGCCCAGGTGAGCGGATAGCCCGAGCATCCCGAGGTGACCGAGTTCGCCGTACTGTCCGCGTCGGACGAGGTGAACGGATAGGCCGTCTCCGCGATGATGACGTCCTTGCCGTAGCGGGACTTCATGTCCGAGACGACGCTGCCCATGTTGGCCAGCGTGCCGTGCCACATGCAGTAGTAACTCAGCCCGGTGATGTCCCAGTTGACGCCCTGCGCCTTGATGCCGTCGTAGAACCAGCGGGCGTTGGAGTCGCTGTCCGCGTCGGCGGTGTGGATGATCACCTGGGTGGAGCTGTTGCACGCCTTGGTCGCGTTGTAGCCCGACTTCAGCAGCAGACCGAGGTTGGTGAAGCTGTTGTTGACGACCTTGCCGTCGTCCCACAGCATGCCGACGTTGATCTCGTTGCCGATCTGCACGCTGTCCGGGGTGGTGCCCTGGGACTTGAGGCTGTTGCAGACGTCGTAGGTGTAGTTGTAGACGTCGGTCTGCAGCGCGCTGATGCCGTGACTCGACCAGGCCGCCGGCTTGTACTGCTTGCCCGGGTCGGCCCAGGTGTCGGAGTAGTGGAAGTCGATCAGCAGCTTGAGGCCCTTGGCCTTGACCTGCTTCGCGTAGGCCAGCACCTTCGCCTTGTTGTTGTAGCCGCTGGCGGGGTTGTTCCAGATCCGCAGGCGGACGTAGTTGACGCCGGCACCCTTGAGGATGTCGAGCGGGTCCTTGGCGGTCCCGCTGGAGTCGTAGTACTTGGCGCCGAGATCGATCGCGCGCTGTGCGGACGAGACATCGGCGCCGAGCATCGTGAGCGAGTTCGCGGCGGCGGCGTCGGTGGGGGTGAGCATCGCCGCCGGCAGGGCGACTGCGGCCAGCAGCAAGGCGGCCTTCACTATGCGGCCCGGGATTTTCACGGGGTACCCGACCTCCTTGGGTCGACTGGCATGCGCATGCGGGTTGGGTTCTGAGAACGTTCACAGTAGGAGAGGTAACAGGCACTGTAAATATGTGTGTCGGTTGTATTTCCCGCAGTTGGTGGATGTGACGTTCGCGCGATCAGGCTGGGAACGTACACAAACAGGAGAGTGGAGTCGTACCGCGGTACTACGCCCGTCCCCGCAACGGCCCCTCGGTGCGACGGGTTCGGGGCCCCCTTCCTCCTAGCGTTGCCGGTGTCCAGCAGGGGCAGTGGCACGTGAGCGTGAGGGATGTCGATGATCGAGGCGCAACAGCTGACGAAGCGGTACGGCGAGAAGACGGCGGTCGACCGGCTGGACTTCGTCGTCAAGCCCGGCACGGTCACCGGCTTCCTGGGCCCGAACGGCGCCGGGAAGTCCACCACGATGCGCATGATCGTCGGCCTGGACGCGCCCACCGGCGGCACCGTCACGGTCAACGGCAAGCCCTACGCCGAGCACACCGCGCCCCTTCAGGAGGTCGGCGCGCTGCTGGAGGCCAAGTCGATCCACCCCGGCCGCTCCGCGTTCGACCACCTGATGGCGCAGGCCTACACGCACGGCATCCCGCGCCGCCGCGTCGACGAGGTCATCGAACTGACCGGGCTGCAGAGCGTGGCCAAGAAGCGGGCCGGGGCCTTCTCCCTCGGCATGGGCCAACGGCTCGGTATCGCCGCCGCGCTGCTCGGCGACCCGGCGACCGTGATGCTCGACGAACCGGTCAACGGCCTCGACCCCGAAGGCGTGCTGTGGATCCGCAACCTGCTGACCGGGCTCGCCGCGGACGGTCGTACCGTCTTCGTCTCCTCGCACCTGATGAGTGAAATGGCCCTGGTCGCCGACCACTTGATCATCGTCGGACGGGGACGGCTGCTGGCCGACACCACCGTGCGGGACCTGGTCCGGCACGCGGGCGGCGACACCGTCACCGTGGCCTCCGAGCAGCCCGCCCGGCTGCGCGAGGTGCTGGCCGGTCCCGGCGTGGAGATCACCGGCGAGGTCGGCTCCGAGGAACTGCACGTCACCGGGCTGACCGCGCGCGCCATCGGCATCAGGGCCGCCGAGCACCGCATCCCGCTGTTCGAACTCAGCGCCCGGACCGTCTCGTTGGAGCAGGCGTTCATGGACCTGACCCGGGACGCCGTCGAGTACCACGGCACCACCACCGTCGAGACCGCAGGGAGGGCCGCGTGAGCACCGTCACCGCGACCGACAGCGCCGCACCCGCAGCCGTACGGCCGGCCCGTCCGCCGTACAAGGTCACCGGGCGCCGCGTGCTGCGCTCCGAGTGGGCCAAGCTGTGGTCCCTGCGCTCCACCTGGATCACGCTGGGCCTCGGCCTGCTGTTCCTGATCGCGTTCGGCCTGATCGCCGCCGCGCACTACAAGTCCTCCTACAACGATGGGCACCTGCGGCCCGACGACGCCAACTCCACCGCGCTCGACATCTCCCTCTTCGGTACGAACTTCGCACAGCTCGCCCTCGGCGTGCTGGGCGTCCTGGTCACCGCCGGCGAGTACTCGACCGGCATGATCCGCTCCACACTGGCCGCCGTACCGCGCCGGCTGCCGGTGCTGTGGTCCAAGGCCGCCGTGTTCGGCGTCGTCGCGCTCGGCATCTCGCTCGTCGGGGTGTTCGTAGCGTTCCCGATCGTGAGCGGCATCGTCTCCGGCACCCCCGCGGCCCTCTCCTTCTCGCACTCCGGAGTCGTCCGCAGTCTGCTCGGCGCCGGGCTCTACCTCGGTCTGGTCGGCGTGATCGGTACCGCGCTGGGCGCGTGGCTGCGCTCGGTGGCCGGCGGCATCTCGGTGCTGGTGGCCTCGCTGATGCTGGTGCCCGGACTGATCGAACTGCTGCCCAGCTCGTGGCAGGACAACATCAGCCTCTATCTGCCGAGCAACGCGGGCCAGGCGATGTTCGCGCTGACCCACGACTCGACGACCCTCTCGCCCGGCGCCGGACTCCTGGTCTTCCTCGGCTGGACGGCGCTCGCGCTGGCCGGGGCCGCCTACCGGCTGGTGCGGACCGACGCCTGAGCCGGTCGCTCCCGCGGCCACGGCGCGGCATCCGGCCTGTTCACGAGGCGGGTGCCGCGCCGGTGCTTTCCGCGGTACGGCCCCACAATGGACAGGTGACCTCCATGAACCCGGACCAGTGACACCGATGAGCCCCGACGACCCCGCCCACGTGCTGTTCGCGGAGACCGACCTCCCGTGGAGTCACCCCGTGGCCGGCGGGCTGTCCCGGTTCGGCCGGCGGATCAAACAGGGCGACCGGAGACATCCGTGGGTGCTGGACACGGCCCTGATCGTCGTGGTCGCGGTGATGTTCTGCCTGCCGGACCTGCTGGACGACGACGACGGCCGGCGGCGCGGCTTCGACAACAGCTTCATCCACCTGCCCTGGCCCGCGACGCTCGCGCTGCAGGCCGGACTGGTACTGCCCCTGCTGTGGCGGCGCAGGAGGCCGACACCGGCCTTCGCCGTGATCACCGCGGTGTTCTTCGTCCAGGCGGGGCTGGGGGTCTGGCTGCGCGCCGACGTCGCCCTGCTCATCTCCCTGTACAGCCTGGTCCTGCACGGGCAGTTGCGGCGGCTGCCCGTCGCTTGTGCGGTCACCCTCGCCGCCCTGGGGCTGTTCGCGCTGCGGCTGCCGTCCGAAGTGCCGGTCCTGGACGCGCTGTTCGTCCTGTTCAGCACCATCACCGCGGCCGTCGCGCTCGGCTTCGTCGTCCGCATCCGGCGCGCCCAGCTCGCCGTGCTGCGCGACCGCGCGGCCCGCCTGGAGATCGAACGCGACCAGCGCAGCAAACTCGCCGCCGCCGCCGAACGCACCCGCGTGGCACGGGAGATGCACGACATCATCGGCCACAACCTCTCCGTCATCATCACCCTCGCCGACGGCGGCGCCTACGCCACCGACCTCGCCCCCGAACGCGGAAAGCAGGCCCTGCTCCTCATCGGCGACACCGGCCGCCAGGCGCTCGGTGAACTCCGGCGCATGCTGGGCGTGTTGCGCGTGCAGACCCCGACCCCGGACGCCCCCGAACTCAGCCCCCAGCCGGGCGTCGCCGACCTCGACGCCCTGTGCGCCCGCATCCGCGCGGCCGGACCGCAGGTCGTGTACCGCACCGGTGGCGAACCGGCCGCCCTGGACCGAGGGGTCCAGCTCACCGTCTACCGCATCGTGCAGGAGGCCCTCACCAACGCCCTCAAGCACGCGGGCCACGACACCCGCGTCGAGCTGACGGTGAACGTCGAGGACACCCGCGTGCACATCGACTGCCACGACACCGGCCCGGGCACGGCCACCACAGAACCCGCACCGAGCCACGACCAAGGACACGGACTCGCCGGCATGAGAGAACGCGCCGCCCTCTACCACGGCACCGTCACCGCCGGCCCCGCCTCCGGCGGCGGCTGGACGGTACGGGCCACCCTCGACCTCACCCCGCCCGACGCGATCGGGGGAGCGGCATGACGACCGTGCTCATCGTGGACGACCAGCCCCTCCAACGCCTGGGATTCCGCATGCTGTTGGAGGCCAACCCCGACACCGAGGTGGTCGGCGAGGCCGGGCACGGCGGCGAGGCGGTGCGGATGGCCGCCGAACTGCGCCCCGACGTGATCCTGATGGACGTACGGATGCCCGGCATGGACGGCATCGAGGCCACCCGCCGGGTCGTCGCGGCAGGCGACCGCTCCCGCGTCCTGATCCTCACCACCTTCGACCTCGACGAGTACGCCCACGAGGCACTGCGCGCCGGCGCCAGCGGCTTCCTCCTCAAGGACGCCCACCCCGAGGAACTCCTCGCCGGCATCCGCGCGGTGGCCTCCGGCGACGCCGTCATCGCCCCCGCCCTCACCCGCCGCCTGCTGGACGCCTACGCCCAGCACCTCCCGAAGCACGCACCGGAAGGCCCGGCGGCGGCCCCGGCGACGGACGACCCCCGCATCCGCTCCCTCACCGAACGCGAGCGCGAGATCCTGCTCGCCATCGGCCAGGGCTGGACCAACGGCGAGATCGCCGAGCGCCTCTTCGTCTCCGAGTCCACGGTGAAGACCCACGTCGGCCGCGTCCTGGCGAAGGTCGGCGCCCGCGACCGCATCCAGGCCGTGATCCTCGCCTACGACCTCGGCCTCGCCCGCCCCAACGCCCCCGATCAGTAGACCGGTTGGGGCTCCCGTTCGTGAAAGCTCAGGTTGCATCTCCCGTACGCACAGCTTCGTACTCGCTGTGGACGGTGCGGCGCATCGGGACAACTGTTGCTTCCCATGGCCGAGATGAAAGGGACTGTGTCCCGCAGAACGATGTTGGGCGCCATGGCGCTGACCGCGACCGCGACCGCGACAGCCGTGCCGCCGGCCGCCGAAGCCGCACCGCAGGCGAGACCCGATCTTCTCCACGTCGGCAGCTGGAACGGCGGGCAGGTCCACGCGGTCCTGTTCGACCCCGTCCAAGGAGTCCTGACGTCCAACGGGCCGGTGGCACAGGTCAGTTCGGGCTGGGTGACGGCACATCCGGACCGCCCGCTGCTCTACGTCGGCAGCCAGCTCGACGGCGGAATCGTCACGGCCTTCGCCGTCGACCGCACGACCGGCGCGCTGACCCGGACCGGCCAGGTGAGCACGGACGGCGGCGGCACGGCCGGCGGGGGCCTGTCGTACCTCGGCGTGGACCGGCCCTCGGACACCCTCCTCGTCGCCAACTTCGAGGCGGGCCTGGCCACTTCACTCCCGATCCGCGGCGACGGCACACTCGGCGCACCGCTGTCGGTCGTCGTCGACACCGGATCGGGGCCCAGCCCGCGCCAGACGGGCCCGCACCCGCACCAGGTCGTCGTGGCACCCGGCCGCCGCCACGCCCTGGTCCCCGACTTCGGCGCCGACCGCGTCTTCGTCCACCGCTTCGACGGTACGACGGGTGCGCTGTCCCCGGGCGAGACGGGTCCCGGCGCCTACGCCACCGACGCCGGCGCCGGGCCGAGACGGCTCGTCCTCCATCCGGACGGGCGGAAGGCGTACCTGCTGACCGAGCTCACCGCGGAACTCCAACTCCTCGACTGGGACGGAAGATCCGGCGAGCTGACGCACCGCCAGAGCCTCACGATCGACTCGCCCGACTTCACCGGCACCAAGAGCGGCGCCGAACTCGCCATCAGCCGCGACGGCCGCTTCGTCTACGCATCGAGTCGCGGTGAGAACACCCTTGTCGTGTACGAGATCGAGCGGCGCACCGGGCTGCTCTCCCTCCTCCAGCGCATCCCCAGCGGAGGGCTGAAGCCCTGGAGCTTCACCGTGCACCCGAGCGGGCGCTGGCTGCTGGTCGCCAACGAGGCGAGCAGCACCGTCGACGTCTTCGCCGTCGACCCCCGCACCGGGCTGCTCACCGGCACCGGGAACTCCCTGCCCCTGCCGAACCCCGACTCCATCGCCGTCTGCGTGCGCTGAGGTCCGGCCGCGGCGGATTGTCCATCAATCCTGCGCGGCAAGGGAGTTGAGCGCGAAGGCGCATCACGTTCTTGCTGCACACTTCTTGCCGCCATGGGTCGCCATTGTTACGTTCACTGCATCGCTTGTCGGACAATCCACTGCGAGCGCAGGTTCACTGCTCCCCCCAACCCCTACGTGTAGGCCGGGCAAGGAGACCAAGTTGTCGAACGATCAGCGCGCACCCCACTCCGAAGCCCTCCGCTTCGACCACGTCACCCTGGAGTTCCCGGGGAGCCGCCGGCCCGCCATCGAGGACGTGTCCTTCCAGGTCGGCCGGGGCAGGTTCGTCGCCGTGATCGGCCCCAGCGGCTGCGGCAAGAGCACGATCCTCAACCTGGCCGCCGGACTGCTCGCCCCGACCCGGGGCCGCGTCCACTTCGACGGCGAGCAGGTGACCGCCGTCAACTCCGAGGCCGCGTACGTCACTCAGCAGGCCAACCTGTTGCCCTGGCTCAGCGTCAGGGCCAACATCGGACTTGCCCTGAAGTTCCGCAAGGTCCCCCGGGCCGAGCGGGAGGAACGCGTCGCCCACTGGGTGAAGGTCGTCGGCCTCACCGGATTCGAGGACCACTACCCCCGGGAGCTCTCCGGCGGTATGCAGAAACGCTGTGCGATCGCCCGGGCCCTGATCTACAACCCGTCCATCGTGCTGATGGACGAGCCCTTCGGACCGCTGGACGCCATCACCCGGCTCAAGCTCCAGCAGGACCTGCTCAACCTCTGGGAGGGGGAGCGGGGCGGCACGCTCGTCTTCGTGACGCACGACCTCAACGAGGCGATCTACCTCGCCGACGAGGTCATCGTGATGTCCGACGGCCCCGGCACGATCCGCCGGGTGCTGCCCGTCCCCTTCGAACGCCCGCGCAGCATCGGCTCCCTCGTCGAGTCCCGCGAGTTCTCCGAGCTCTACAACGACCTGTGGAGCCTGTTCAAGTCCCAGCTGCAGACGTCGGACACGGGCGCGTAGGCCCGCCCCAGTCCGCCGATTCGCCGACCCGCCCAGCCGCCGAGCCGCTCTGCGAGGTGCCCAGCGTTGATATCGATCGCTGAAGAGATCGCCGTTCCGAGCCCACCGAAACGTGTGTGGGAAGTCGTGTCGACCCCCTCCGAGGTCGTCGCCTGCATCAACGGCGCCGCACTCGGCGAGGCCCACGCCGACGGCTCCTTCGACGGAACCCTCGTCGTCAAGTTCGGGGCGATGAAGGTGGGATTCGCTGCCCGGGTGGCGCTGGATCTCACCGAGTCGGACCACGAGGGCCGTCTCTCGGCCCGCGGCAAGGACGGCCAGGGCGGTACCCGCTTCACCGCCCGCGCCAAGTTCCGGGTGACCGAGGGCGAAGGGCCGGGCGAGTCACGCGTGAGCGTGCTGGGCGAGGTCCAACTGAGCGGCAGGCTCGCCTCGTTGGTCGAGACCGGGGCCGGGGCGATGGTCTCGCGGATGACCCGGGAGTTCTCGGCACAGCTCGTCCGGCGCTGTGCAGGTGTCGAGGCGGTCGCACCTCCCCTCGGGCGACTCGGCCGCCTGCGGGCCTGGTGGACCCGGCTCCTGACGCGACGTCAAACACCTTCCGTATCCGGCGACTCGGCGACGACAGGAGGCAGGCGATGACACCGTCCAGGCTCAACAACGTGATCGGCGCACTGGAGTCGGGACGCCACGTCTTCGCCTCCTTCGCCGCCCCCGAGCCCGCGTCCGCCGTCGAGTTCGCCGCCACCGACTACGACGCCCTGGTCTTCGAGACCGAGCACAAACCCTGGGACGTCACCGCCCTGCGGGACAGCCTCCAGTACCTCCTCAACCGCCGCCTGATCCACACCGCCGACAGCCTCGCGCCCACCGTCACCCCGCTCGTGCGGATCCCGGCCAACGGCGGCGAGAAGGCACAGTGGCACGCCAAACAGGTCCTGGACCTCGGGGCGTACGGCGTCGTCTGGCCGCACATCACCACGGTGGACGAGGCCCGCAACGCGGTCGCCGCCTGCCGCTACCCGAGCCTGCCCGGCAGTCCCCGCCACCAGCCGGCCGGCCTGCGCGGTGACAGCCCCGGCGCGGCGGCCCGCTACTGGGGCCTCACCAACGCCGAGTACTACGCGAGAAGCGACGTCTGGCCGCTCGACCCGGACGGCGAGATCCTCGTCGCCCTCATGATCGAGGACCAGCGCGGCATCGAGAACCTCCCCGACATCCTCGACCGGGTCCCCGGCATCGGCCTGATCCTCATCGGCGAGGGCGACCTCAGCCAGGAACTGGGCGTGCCGCGCCAGTACGAGCATCCGCGCGTCCTGGACGCCAAGCGCCGTGTCCTCGACGTCTGCGGGGAGCGCGGCATCGCCGTGGGCCATCCCCATGTCACCGCCGACAACGTCAAGCAGGTGCTCGACGACGGCTACGGCTTCCTGATGTCGGCGCCCGTCCGCACCTACCCGGGCCTCGACCTGGGCCGCGCCCTGACCGGCCGCACCACGGGAAGGGAGACAGCGCGGTGATCATCGACAGCCACGGACACTTCACCACCGCCCCACCGGCGCTGGGCAGTTGGCGGGAGCGGCAGATCCGCGCCTTCGAGGAATCCGGCGCCCGCGTATCGCCGGATGAGCTGCACATCACCGACGACGAGATCAAGAACGCGGTGGAACAAGGCCAGTTGAAGCTCCAGCTGGAGCGCGGCACCGACCTCGGGCTGTTCTCCCCGGGCGCCGGCAAGATGGCCCACCACTACGGCGACGAGCACACCAGCCTCGACTGGTCCCGGGTCAGCAACGACCTCATCGCCCGGGTGTGCGGACTGTTCCCGGGCAGGTTCGTCGGCGTGTGCCAGCTGCCCCAGTCGCCGGGGGACGCCCTGCCCGCCTCGGTCCGCAACTCCGTCACCGAACTGGCGCGCTGTGTCGAGGAGTTGGACTTCGTCGGCTGCCTGCTCAACCCCGACCCCTCGGACGGCTACTGGCAGGCGCCGCCCCTCACGGACCGCGTGTACTACCCGCTCTACGAGAAGCTCGTCGAACTCGATGTGCCCGCGATGGTCCATGTGGCGATGTCCAGGAACCCCGCCCTGCAAGGAACTTGCGCGCACTACCTCAACGGTGACACCGCGGTGTTCATGCAGCTGTGCATGTCCGACCTGTTCACCGACTTCCCGGACCTGAAGCTGATCCTGCCGCACGGCGGCGGCGCCGTCCCCTACCACTGGGGCCGCTACCGGGGCGTCATGCAGGACCAGGGCCGCCCACCGCTGGAGGAGGCGGTCCTGCGCAACGTCTACTTCGACACCTGCGTGTACCACCGGCGCGGCATGCAACTCCTCGTCGACGTCGTCCCCGCCGAGAACATCCTCTTCGCCTCGGAGATGATCGGCGCCGTCCGCAGCGTGGACCCCGAGACCGGGCACCGCTTCGACGACACCAAATACCTCCTCGACTCCCTCGACACGCTCAGCGACACCGACCGGCGGGCGATCTACGGCGGCAACGCGCTGCGCGTGTTCGGACGCCTGGCCGGCGTGCTCAAGAACGCCGAACCCAACACCCCGAAGGAGGACCGGAATTGAAGGCCTACGAAGCTCTCGCCGAGGCGTTCGTCAAGGAGGGCACCAGCGACGTCTTCGGCATGATGGGCGACGCCAACATGCACTGGATGAACGCGCTCGACCGGCGCGGGGTCCGCCTCTACGAGGTACGGCACGAGGGCTCCGGCCTCGGCATGGCCGACGGCTGGGCGCGAACGACCGGACGCCCGGGGGTCGTTACGGCGACCAGCGGCCCCGGCACCTCCCAGCTGGCCACCTCGATGATCGTCGCGAACCGCGCGCGCACCCCGCTGGTCGCCTTCTGCGGCGAGACGAGCTGGGGCGACCAGGGCGCCGTGCAGTACCTGGACCAGCGCCGCTTCGCCGCCGCGATCGAGTGCGGCTTCGTCCACCTCTCCCGCCCCGACCAGGCCCAGGAAGCCGTACAGCGCGCCTTCTACCAGGCCCGTACCGAGTCACGCCCGGTGATGCTGAGCGCCCCGATCGACATCCAGCAGGGGGAGTTGGAGGACGACGACGAGTACGTCCCCTCCCTCGCCCTCCTCGACAGCCCCCGCCTGCTCCCGGACCCGGCGCGGATCGCGGCGGCCTGCGACATCGTCCGGCAGAGCAAACGCGTGGTGATCGTCGCCGGACGCGGGGCGCGCCGCGCGGGCGCAGGCGGTGAGGTGCTCGCTCTCCAACGGCGGACCGGGGCGCTCCTCGCCACCACCCTCCAGGCGAAGAACTGGCTGTGCGACAGCACCCGTTACCACGTCGGTCTGGCCGGCCTCTTCGGCAGCAAGGCGGCCACGGAGCTCCTCCAGGAGGCCGACTGCGTGATCGCGGTGGGCGCCGGACTCAACAGCTACACCATCGAGCACGGCTACCTCTTCCCCGAGGCCAGGTACATCCAGATCGACGTCGCCCCGCACATCGTGATGGGCAACGGCAGGGCCGCCGACTGCTACATCCAGGCCGACGCGGCAGCCGCCGTGGGCGAGTTGACCTGTGCCCTGGAAGAACGCTCGGTCCACCTCGACGGCTTCCACACCGACGACGTACTGCGCCGCCTCGCCGAACCGCTCCGGCCCCCGGACTCGTACGTGGACGAACCGGGCCGCATCGACCCGCGCCGAGCGATCCGCATCCTGGACGACGGACTCCCCGGCGACATGGGCCTGGTGCTCGGCAGCGGACACCAGGTCGACTTCGGCACCATGCTGTTCCAGCGCTCCCGCGAAGTCCTCTCCAACTACGGCATGTTCGGCGCCATCGGCCAGGCCCCGCTGCTCGCGATCGGCCGGCTGGTCGCCGAGGGCAGGCGGCCCGGATTCGTGGTGGAGGGCGACGCCAGCTTCCTGATGCACCTCTCCGAGTTCGAGACCGCCTGCCGGTACGGCATCCCGCTGCTGGTCGTCGTCATGAACGACGAGGGACTCGGCGCCGAGTACCACAAGTCCCGCTCCAAGGGCCTCGATCCGGACCTCGCCCTGATCCCGACACCCGAACTGGGCCCGGTCGCCGTGGCCCTGGGCGGGGCCGGTGCCACGGTCCGCACCCCGGCCGAACTGACCGCCGCCGTCACGGAGTTCGTGCGCGCACCCCGGCCCACCGTGATCGACGTCCGCATCACCCGCGAGGTACTGAGCGTCCCCTACCGGCGGCTCATGTACGGCGAGGACGTATGAGGCGGCCACCGATGACACCGCTGACCGTCCTGTTGGGCGACTACCCGCACACCCGACGGCTGAAGGAGACCCCCGTACTGGGCGGCGACTGCCGCTTCGTCGAGTCGTCCCCGCTGTACCCGGCCTTCGCCCACATGGTCCGCGAACTGGCCTACGACGTCTGCGAGTTGGCCCTCGCCACCTACCTCCAGGCGCGTGCGGCGGGCGTGCCGGTCACCCTGCTGCCGGTCGTGATGATCGGCGGCACCCACCACCGCTCCCTGACCCGCCTCCCGGACGGACCGCACCTCACCCCCGGCCAACTCGTGGGCCGCCGGGTGGGCGTGCGCTCCTACAGCCAGACCACCGGCCTGTGGGTACGCGGCATCCTGCGCGAGGAGTACGGCGTCGAGGCCTCCGACATCACCTGGGTCACCACCGAGGAACCCCACGTCGCCCAGTACCGCGAACCGGCCTGCGTGCGGCGTTCACAGGCCGGGCGGGTCGCCGACCTGCTGCGGGCCGCGGCACCCGACGGGATCGACGCCTTCGTCGACACCTTCGGACAGGGCAACGTCGACATCGCCATCGAGCTGGGCGTGGCCCCGCAGCGGATCAACACCCTCGCCGACGGCCGCGCCGTCGCCCGCCACGGCGTCCGCAGCCGCGCCCAGGAGGACGTCTTCACCCCTCAACTGGTCGCCGAACTCGCCGAACTGGTCTCCAAAGGACTGCTCACCGTCCACATCAGCGAGGTGTACCCGCTGGAACAGGTCCAGGAGGCCTACCGGCAGGTGCAGCGCCGCCACACCCGAGGCAAGATCGTGCTCAGCCTGGTCCCGCCGGACGAACGCCCCGCCCTGGCCGGCGAACTCCGCGCCGCCCGCCCCCGCTGAACCGCCGACCGCACTCCCTGGAGGACCCCATGCCCGTACGCCGTATCGGCCTCGTCGTCCACCAGGGACGCGCGACCGCCCGGGACGCGGCGCGCGCCGTGCACGACTGGAGCGAGGCACACGGCGTCCGCTGCACCGAGATCGACGTGTGGGGCGACGACCACCAGCGCAGGACCGGACGAGAGGAGGCCGAGGCCGCGGGCAACCCCGACCTCGTGGTCACCCTCGGCGGCGACGGCACCTTCCTGCGCGGGGCGCGGATCGCCGTCAAGAGCGGAGCCGAGGTGCTCGGCGTCGACCTCGGCAAGGTCGGCTTCCTCACCGAGGTCCCGGCCCGCGACGTCGGCGACGCCCTCGACGCGGTGCACGAGGGCCGGGCCGTGGTGGAGGAACGCATGACGCTGACCATGCGCGCCTCCCGGCCCCTGGACATCCCGGCGGAGATGGAGGCCCTGCTGCGCTACGGACGCGGTCCCATGCTGCCGCCGCCGCAGGTTCGGCCCGAGACCACGGAGGGCGGCGGATGGGGCTGCGCGCTGGACGTCACCGCCCTCAACGACGTCGTCCTGGAGAAACTGGCCCGCGACCGGCAGGTCAGCGTCGGCGTCTACCTGGCCGGCGGACTGCTGGCGAGCTACTCCGCCGACGCCCTGGCCGTAGCCACCCCCACCGGGTCCACGGCCTACAGCTTCGCCGCCGGCGGACCCGTCCTCTCGCCCCACATGGACGCCCTCGTCTTCACTCCCATCGCCCCGCACATGACCTTCGACCGCAGCGTCGTCGCCGCCCCCGACGAACCGATCGGCCTGCGCGTGCTGCCCCACTCCGGACAGGCCGCCGTCAGCGTCGACGGCCAGCTGCGCGGCGTCCTGGACCCCGGCGACTGGATCGGCGTCTTCCGCGCCCCGCAGCGGGTCCGCCTCGTCCGA
>NZ_JAWOAI010000240.1:0-14670 GCF_033194735.1 Streptomyces sp. W16 | reverse complement strand
CCGTCGACGGCGACCGCCCCCGCGCCTTCGCCCTCGCCTCCGCCCTCCGCCTCTCCCCCGGCCATCGCCCGGCTCGCGCGGCTGCTCGTCGGTGGGAATCAGGAGATCCGGAACAAGGACGTACGGAACGTCATCCACCGGCGGGTGCGCGGTGGGCCGAGTTTCTCGGACGGGGAGCTTCAGGCGATCGAGGCGGCGGCGTCCGAGGACCCCAAGTGGCTGAAGACCGTGGGGATTTGCACCCCTGCCGAAGCGCTGGCCTACATCCAGGCGGGTGACTTCCGCAGCTGGCTCCAGCAGCCGGAGGGCAAGCGCCTGCTCGTGGCCACCCTGCGCTGGCAGCAACACGTCGAGGACCGCGGTCAGGGGAAGGCACCGGACAAGCCCACCCGCTCGGACTACCAGCTCGGCCGCCATATGGCCATGCACGCCGAGGGCACCCCGCAGGACGAGAAGGGCCGGCTCACCGGGGAGCGGAACGAGCAGATCTTCCAGACCTTCGTCAGGACCATGCTCCCGCCCGGTGTCAGCGACGCCGTACCGGACGCCGGCAGGCACCGGGACCGGGTCGAGCGCGGTACCGAGCTGCTGACCAAGATCTTCCTGATCCTGAAGGAGGGGCTGAAGGTCTTCAACCCGGAGGCGGGCATCCACGAGGACTTCGAGGACGACGTCGCCCACGCCCTGGCCTACGGCGGACGCGTCAACATCCGCATTCCGCAGCTCGCCGACGGCCAGCACGGCTACGAGCTGCCCCAGTGGCTGCACATCACCAAGGAGAACCGGAAGCCCTGGGAGCCCAGGTCGACGCCCGAGGAGCCGGTGTACCGGCGCGGGTTCGGCACCCATCACATGGAGATCGGCGACAACAGCGCGGACGGGACACGGGGCGACTTCGTGGAGAAGGGCGAGATCGGGGCCACCCTGCAGAACTGGGTCGATCCCCACAGCCACCTCTACGGCCTGCCGATGGCCGTCGGCGGCATGGGGAACGCCGACTACCACGGCGACACCATCCTCCCGAACGAGTCGTACGGGCACATGTTCATGGGATACAAGCCGCCGACCCACAAGCGCGACGGGGCACTTCAGGTCGGAATCGAGACCGCCGGGCCGGGGGGCCGGACCCCCGACGGCTACCAGCACGGTGTGACGAGCAGCGAGAAGAACAACAACCCCGTGAGCCAGTTCGGCGGGCACAAGGACGACAAGATCGGCGCCGACGCTCCCCTCAGGTCGAACCAACGCCTGGTCGATCTGAAGGAGTTCGGCGACTGGGTGCAGAAGCTGAAGGACCTGGAGAAGGACTGGAAGACCGAACTGGCCAAGGCGAAGACCCACGAGGAACGGGCGGCCCTGTACCGGGACCTGATCGGCAGGCGCGGCGGCGCATAGGTAAGGGAATCCGGTCCTGACGTGGACTGGAGTACGGTGGCATTACCGAGCGCACCTCGCACGCCGTCAGCCGTTTCGGCGTCGCCCTCGGGGAACGGCAAGGCCGGAACGTCTGCGTGTCCGGCCGGAAACGAGCCGCCCCACATGAGTCTGATGAGTCTCGGAGTACTTGCCTCCTCCCGCAAGGAGAACGAGTTCCGTCTGCCGCTGCACCCCCGCCACCTCGACCGGATCGATCCGGACCTCCGGGAGCGGATCTACCTCGAAGAGGGCTACGGCGAGCGGTTCGGCGTCGCCGACGACGCGCTGCGACCACTCGTGGCGGGCCTGCGTTCCCGTGAACGGCTGGTCGCCGAGTGCGACATCATGCTGCTGCCCAAACCCATGCACGACGACCTCGCCGAGCTGCGCGAGGGCCAGGTGCTGTGGGGCTGGCCGCACTGTGTGCAGGACGAGAAGACGACCCAGATCGGTATCGACCGACGGCTGACCCTGATCGCCTGGGAAGCCATGAACCACTGGACGTCGACGGGCGCCTTCAGCGTCCATGTGTTCCACAAGAACAACGAGCTCGCCGGGTACTGCTCGGTGCTGCACGCCCTCCAGCTCGGCGGGCTGACCGGCAGCTACGGGCGCCGGCTGCGGGCCTGCGTCATCAGCTTCGGCGCCACGGCGCGCGGCGCGGTCACGGGCCTGGGCGCGATGGGTGTCTCCGACGTCACGGTGCTCACCCAGCGGGCCGCGGCGGCGGTGGCCTCGCCGATGCCGTCGGTCGTGATGGGGCACTTCGAGGAGCAGGAGGACGATCCCTCGCGGCTCCAGGCGGTCACTGGGCTCGGGCCCGTGCCGCTCGCGCAGTACCTCGCCGGGTTCGACATCGTCGTCAACTGCGTCCTCCAGGACACCGACGCGCCGCTGATGTTCGTCAACGACGAGGAACTCGCCCTGTTCCGGCCGGGGACCTTCTTCATCGACGTGGCCTGCGACGAGGGCATGGGCTTCGCGTGGGCCCGCCCGAGCGGCTTCGGCGACCCGATGTCCACGGTCGGGCCGGGCTGTCACTACTACGCGGTGGACCACAGCCCCTCCCACCTCTGGAACTCCGCCACCTGGGAGATCAGCGAGGCGCTCCTGCCGTATCTGCGCACGGTCATGAGCGGGTCCACGGCGTGGGACGACGACGTCACCGTCCGGAAGGCCATCGAGATCCGGGACGGAGTCGTCCAGAACCCGAAGATCCTCTCCTTCCAGCACCGTTCGGCCACGTACCCGCACGCGGGGGTCTAGTCCCGGTTGACGCCGGCGGCCACCGCGTGGCCGATGAAGAGGTAGACGAGCGCGGGCAGCCCGTAGTTGACCACGGTGCGCCAGTCGGCCGAGTGGATGGTGAACAGGTTGTGCGACCAGCCCGAGAGCCAGTTGGCCGCGTGGTGGACCCAGTCGACCGTGCTGTTCGCGGTGTTGGCGTCGAACAGGTAGAGGCCGATCCACAGGATCAGGATCAGTGCCGCGATGTCCGCGATGACGGAGATGACCGTCCCCGCGGGGCTTCCGCCGTAGCGTGTGGACATGCTCAACGGGTGGCCCGGAAAGCCGAGTTGAAACCTCCCGGCGCCAGGCGGCGTCAGCGGCGCGCCAGTTGGCGTTCGCCGCCTGCGCCGGGGCTGTAGGGCAGGCCGTAGTGCTTGAAGATCGCTTCCTCCCGCTCGGCGGGCAGCACGTCGTCGGTGCCCATCGAAGGGGCCTGTTTCACCAGGGCTTTGGGGTAGCCGACCCTGACGTAGTCCGGCCCCAGGATCGCGTCGTCCAGGGGGACGAAGGTGAGCCGGTGCCGCGTGGGCAGTCCGGTGCGGACCGTGGCCATGGCCGGCTCGTCGGTGGCGGTGTTCACGTACACGGCCTCCAGGACACCGATCTTGTGGGACTCCGCATCCACGACAGCGCGCTCGCGCCACTCCCGGACATCCGCTGCCTGCAGCATGTTCCCACTCCTTCTGTACGGTTCCCCCGTGGTCCGGGTACCCGCCATCGGGCTCGTCACCCCGGGTCCCCCACAACTCCCGTATCGCCCGTATCCCCGGGGAAGTGGCGCTCGATCACCTCCGCCACCCCGTCCTCGTCGTTCGAGAGAGTGACGTGGGTGACCGCGTCCAGGACACTCGGGTGGGCGTTCGCGACGGCGTACGACGTGCCCGCCCAGGCCAGCATCGGCAGGTCGTTGGGCATGTCGCCGAAGGCGATCACCTCCGCGGCCGTGATGCCGCGGTCGGCCGCGAAGTGCCGTAGCGCGTGCGCCTTGCTGACGCCCGCGGCGATGGCCTCGACCAGCCGCTCGCCGTTGGAGTGGTAGACGGTGACCAGGTCGCCCAGTTCGGGCGCGGCGCGGGCGAGCAACTCGTCGGCGGACAAGTGCGGGTGGCGGCCGACGAGTTTGGGGGCCGGGCGGTTCCACAGGCCGCTCTCGCCGGGGCGCCGGACGGTGATGTCGGCGTCCCAGGCTCCGGCCTCGTATCGGTCGTCGCCGTGGAGTTCGGTGGCGTGCTCGACCGCGAGGCCGATCTCCGGGATCGCGGCACGGAGCCGGCGGACGGTTTCGGCGAGCGTACGGGGGTCGATGGCGTGCTCCGCCACGACACTTCGGGTGCCCATGTCGTAGACCAGCGCGCCGTTGGAGCAGATGGCCGTGCCGAACGGGCCGAAGGCGTCGGTGATCGGGCCCATCAGGCGGGGCGGGCGGCCGGTGGCGAACACGAACTCGGCGCCGGTGTCCCGGATTCGGGCGAAGGCCTCGACGGTGCGGGCGGAGATGGTCCCGTCGCCGCGGACGACGGTGCCGTCGAGGTCGGTGGCGACGAGCCGGGGGCGGAGGGCGGGTTGAGCCGAGGGCGGCGGCGGGTCGGTCATGTGCGGCTCCTCGCGGAGGCGGGTTTCACGCCGAGTCGATCGGTAACGTGAGGCGATCATCGCGCACTTGTCACTCGGGGGAGATATGACCATCGATTCCGCGCTCGTCGGCCGACTGCTCGCCGCACAGTTCCCGCAGTGGGCCGAACTGCCGCTGACCCTGGTGGAGCAGGCCGGTTCGGATCACGTCATCCACCGGCTCGGCGAGACGATGTCCGTACGGCTGCCCCGCAGCGACTGGGCGGACGGGGAAGCCGCCAAGCAGCACACCTGGCTCCGGCGGCTGGCCCCTCTGCTGCCGCTGCCCGTCCCGGAACCGCTGGGGCTCGGCACACCTGACTGCGGCTACGCGTGGCACTGGTCCGTCACCCGCTGGCTGGACGGGACCACGGCGACGGTGGAGGGCCTTGCCGATCCGGACCTGACCGCCCGTCAACTGGGCGAATTCCTGCGGACGTTGCACGAGATCCCGCCCGCCGGGGCGCTGGTCCCCGGTGTCCACCCCGAGCTGGTCCGTGCCCCGTTGGCCGACCGCGACGAGGCGACCCGTGCGGCGATCGGGGCGGTGGCCGGGGTGTTCGACGCCGCCGCCCTGACCGAGGTCTGGGACAACGCGCTGCGCGCCCCCGCGTGGGAGCGCGAACCGGTCTGGTGTCACGGGGACTTCCACACGGGCAACCTGCTCACTGTCGACGGCCACCTCTCCGCCGTCATCGACTTCGGCGGCGTGGGCATGGGCGATCCCGCCTGCGATCTGGTCGTCGCCTACACCCTGTTGTCGGCCACCAGCCGGTCGGTCTTCCGGGAGGCCGTCGGCCTGGACGACGCCACCTGGACGCGCGGCCTGGGCTGGGCCCTGGCCACCGGGCTGAACGCCCACACGAGTTACGCGGCCACCGAACCCCACGTAGCCCGGCAGACCACCCGCCAACTCACCGAGGTCCTCGCCGAACACGCTGTTCGAGTTGGTCAGGCCGGTCCGTAGATGGCGCTGTCGGCCTTGCTGATCAGTGCCCAGTAGCGGTCGCCGTAGGACCAGTGCCACCACTCGGTGGGGTAGTTGACGAAGCCGGCGCCGCCCATGGACCGGGTCAGGAGGTCGCGATTGCGGCGTGCTTCGTCCGACAGCCCCGGGGCGTCCAGCGGACAGTACTTCTCGTCTCCGGTGCGGTGGCCGTTGACGGCACCACCCATGTCCAGCTCGACGCCATCGGCATCGATGAGCGTCAGGTCGAGGGCCGCGCCCGCGCAGTGCGGCGCCACCTCGACCGGGGAGACGAAGGCGCCGGCCCGCTGCCGCAGGTCGACGGGGTCGGTGATGCCGGAGCTGCGTAGACGGTCCTCGTAGAAGGCGAACCGCCGCGCCTGCTCGGTGCTGCTGCGATGTCCTTCCACGACGAGGAACCTGATGCCGTCGGGAAGTTTCTCCGATGCCGAGCGCAACCGCTTGAGCACGCCGATCCGGATCCGGCCGTATGCCCCTGCCTCGTCCCGTTCCCGGGGGTCCAGCACGATCGCCGGGGCCGAGGCGATCTCCGCGAGAGGTTCGCCGCAGTCCTGCACCGGGATACTGATCACCTTGGGATCACTCAGCAAGATCATGGATCCCGAGCGTAGACGTCGCGGACGCGCGGCGACATCCCGTCCCACGTGCCGCCGGCGTCACCTGCTTCCGAGGTTCACCACGGGAGGTTCCCGGAGCGGTCGACGAACTGTCCCGTCGGGCCGTCCGGGCCGATCGTCGCGAGGGTCACGATGGACTCCGCGCCGTCGGCGACGCTGTGGCCGAGGCCGCCGGTGAAGTCGGTCGCGGTCTGCCCGGGGTCCGCGGCGTTGACCTTCACGTCCTTCAGCTCCTTGGCGTACTGCGTCGTGAGCATCGTGACCGCGGCCTTCGAGGCGCAGTAGAGGGGCAGGGCGTACTGCGACTCGATCCGCGCCGGGTCCTGGGTCATGCCGAAGGAGCCCATCCCGCTGGACACGTTGACGATGACGGGGTTCGGCGACCGGCGCAGCAGCGGGAGGAAGGCGTGTGTGACGCGCACGATCCCGACGACGTTCACGTCGAGCACGGCGCTCATGTCGGCCGCGCTGTACTCCTCGACGGGGCCGACCCTGCCGAGGACGCCGGCGTTGTTGACCAGGACGTCGATCGTTCCCTCGTGCGCGGCGACATCCTCGGCGGCGGCCCGGACCGAGTCGTCGTCGGTCACGTCGATCTGGACGAACCGGGCGCCGAGCGCCTTCGCCGCGGCCAGGCCGCGCTCACGGTCGCGGGCACCGAGGAGGACGGTGTGCCCCGCCTCGACGAGGCGACGGGCGGTTTCAAGACCGAGGGACTTGTTGGCCCCGGTGATGAATGTGGTGGTCATGCTGGCTCCTCCTGGTCCGGACAGCACGGTCGTGCGCTGTTCACGCACTTCATGCTGGGTCGCCGGGAGGGTCGGCGGGAGCTACGGGACTTCCTGGTACGGCGCGTACCACCCAGCGGCCCGGTCCACCGACGCGGCTGCTGGGTACGCGGGCCCTCATCCCTGAGGAGACATCCTCTGGACCCCGATGGCCGCGAGGAGTTCGAGTTTGCTGCGGGCGTCGGTGCCCGGCTGCGGCGTGTACACCACGAGGCGGAGGTTCGTGTCCTGGGTGTTGAGGATGTCGGAGTTCATGGCGATGTCTCCGACATCCGGGTGCCGGACGAGTTTGTGCGCACTCTGGTGTCCGCCCACCGCCCGGCGGCTCCACAACTCGCAGAACCGTGGGCTGAGGTTCAGCCTCGACACCAACGCCGCGAGGTCGGGATCGTCGGGGTAGCGGCTCGTCGTCGCGCGCAGGTCGGCGACGAGGGACTCCTCGAACGCCGCCCGCTCGGCCGCCGTCTGCCGTACCCGGGGCAGCTCGCCCAGGAACTGCCAGACCAGGACGTTGCGGTCGCCCACACCGTGGACCGTGGGATCGCCGAACGTGGCCGCGAACAGCGGATTCCAGTGCAGCAACTGCCAGGTGGCGTCGTAGATCGCCAACGGGTTGCCGGCGAGCTGGTCCACGATCCGGTACAGGCTCCCCGGGATCATGCGCGGAACCCGGGCCGGATCCGCCGCGTGCCCGGCCATGCGCAGAAGGTGGGCATGCTCGTCGTCGGACAGGTGCAGGGCGCGAGCCAGGGCCGAGCAGACCTGCGCCGAGGGCGTCGCCACTCGTCCCTGCTCCAGCCGGACCACGTACTCGACCGAGATGCCGGCCAGCGTCGCCAGCTCCGCGCGCCGCAGACCGGGGACCCGACGGGGTGAGCCGTGTGCGAAGCCCACCGTCGCGGGATCCAGCCGGTCCCGCCACGCCCGCAGCGCGGCACCGAGTTGATCCATGCACACCATCCTCGCGCACACCCCGCCCCGCCGGGTGGTACGCGCTGTACCACGAAGCCCCGTAGCTCCCGCCGACGCTCCCCGGGGCTCAGTGTCGAGTCGTGAACGGCGCACGACCGTGCTGTTCGGAGTCAGAAGGAGCAAGCATGACCACCACGTCGAACCACTACGTCACCGTGCTGTGGGAAGCCCGCGCCAAATCCGGGAAGGAAGCCGCGATGAAGGCGTTCATGACAGCCGCCGTCACCGCATCACGCCACGACGCGGGCAACATCGACTACGACGCCCACCAGGTCGAGGGAGAACCGGGCACGTTCGTCATCTTCGAGCGCTGGGAGAGCCGCGAGGCCCTCGACGGCCACCTGCACGCCCCCCGCATTCAGGACCTGGTGCCCCAACTGCTGGAACTGATGGACGGCGGCATCGAGGACGGGATCCGCTTCCTGCGTCCGTTCCGCCCTGCACGCTAGGCCGACCCGCCTAGCCGAAAGCCGGCAACACCTCCCGCTCGAACAACCGCAGACTCGACCACGCCAACTCCATCGGCATGCCCCCGCACAGCGGATGGAACTGGGTGAACGGCCTTGGCGCGGCCTTCAGTTCGCGCACGAACCGCTCGGGTGTCAGCACCCGGTACTGGTCGCCGCGCCGCAACTCCGCCAGACCGTCGGCCGTACGGAAGGGTGCCGCCACGTCGTCCTGGGCCTGCCAGACCCCGTAGGCGTTGGTCTCGTGCAGGAAGTAGGGCGCCATCCGCTCCCAGCCCTCGTCGGGGTCCTCGGCGAGGGCGACCACCCGGTTCCGTCCGATCGGGCTGGGGCCGGGGTCGGGGCGGCCCAACCTGCCGACCTCGTCCCGGTAGTGCTCCCACACCTCGGGTACGGAGGGCACGAACCCGTCGGCGATCCGGGCCGCCCGCCGCGCCGCCGGTTCGCTGCTGCCGCCGAGCAGCACGGCGGGGCCGCCCGGCCGGTACGGCGCGGGCGTGACGCGCACCGTGCGGCCCCGGTAGGTGAACGGCTCCCCGGTGAACGCCGACTTGAGAGTGGTCACCACCTCGGTGACCCGCTTGGCCCGCTCCTTCATCGGCACGCCGAACATGGCGAACTCCTCGCGCACATAGCCGCCCGCGACGATCAGGTCGACGCGCCCCCGGCTGATGTTGTCGAGCACCGCCAACTCCTCGGCGAGGCGCAGCGGATCGTGGAACGGCGCGATCAACGCGGCGACTAGGAAGCGGACTTGCTTCGTGCGGGCGGCCATCGCCGCGAGCATCTGGACCGGGCTGGGCAGATAGCCGTCCGCCGAGCCGTGGTGCTCGGAGACGGTGATCCGCGTACAGCCGAGCCCGTCGGCCCACTCGGCCATGTCCAGGGCCGCCGCGTACCGGTCCGCCATGGACGTGCCGGCCGACTCGGGGTTGCGGAAGTCGAATCGGAGCGCGAACTCCAGGGCAGGACGATTCATCGGAAGAGAATACGGTTCTCATGAAACGGAACACAACACGCGCGATGCGATAATTAAATTCTCAAGGCATGTCGTCCGGCGGGTCGGCATCACCGTCACGGCCCACGGCCTGGACCTCGACAGGCCACCCTCCGAACTGCTCGCCGGGGTCTCCGACTTGGCCGACCGGATCACCGCCGTACCGGAGCCGGACGTCGCGGAAGCCGATGTTCCTCCAGGGGCTACCCGGGAGTAACCGCTTCGCCCTACGCTGCTGCCGCCACGCTCCAACTAGGCCACGGCGAAGGGGACTTGACCCATGAAGGCGATAAGACGGCTGGCGGCGCTGCTGGGCGCGGTCGGGCTGCTGGTGACCGGGGCCGCGGGCAACGCCCACGCTGCGGCGCCGAAGTTCTCCGAGACGACGACGATCGGCACGCACAACGCGTACGAGAAGGACAAGTACACGTACTGGGCACAGGCGTTGGACTCCGGGGCCTCGCTGCTCGAACTGGACGTCTACGTCGACAGCCTGAGCAAGCGGTGGCGGGTGAGCCACAGCGACCTGTTCTCCAACGACAACAACTGCGAGTACGCGAGCACCCCGGCCGACCTGTACAGCAAGGACCGCGACCAGGATCTCGGCAGCTGCCTGGACAACATGGCCGCCTGGAACACCCTGCACCCGGACCACGCTCCGATCATCGTCAAGGTCGAGATGAAGGTGGGCTTCAACCAGACCATCGGCCTGGGCCCGACCGCGTTCGACACCCTGGTCTCGCAGAAGCTCGGCAGCAGCGTCTACAAGCCCTCCGACCTGCTCGGCTCCTCGTACTCCACACTCGACGCGGCGGCCAAGGCGAACGCGTGGCCCTCCCGTGACGACCTCAAGGGCAAGTTCATCTTCGAACTGATCCCGGGCACGGTCGAGCAGGCCAACCCGTTCGACCACTACTGGACCGACCAGGAGTACGGCGACCATCTGCGCGACCTGTACGCGGCCGGCACCATCGCACAGGCGCAGGCCTTCCCGGCGGCGCTGGGCGCGGCGAACGGCGATCCACGGGCCAGCCGTTGGACCTCGGACACCTCGATCCGCCCCTGGTTCGTGTTCTTCGACGGTGACGCGGCGACGTACGTCAACAACGCCTACGACACGTCGTTCTACTCGACGAACCACTTCATCCTGATCATGACGGACGCGTACGCGGTGGCCCCAGCGATCTCCTCGACGGCCCCCACGGACGCGGAAGTCGCCGCCAAACTGGCACTACTGGCCGCCGACCACGCAAGCGTGATCACTTCTGACTGGTCGGCGAAATCGGCGGCGGTACTCGGCTCGGTGGCAACCAGAAGCTGAGGTTCCGGATCCTGGGGACGGGGCACAAGTCCCCCATGTTGCATGGAATCGACGTAAGCGCGTACCAGTCCACGGCGTATGACACGGACGGCTCCTCCTTCGTCTTCATCAAGGCGACGGAGGGCCGCTCGTACGTCAACCCGAGACTCACCGCCCAGACGAAGACGGGCCGGGACGCGGGACTGGTCGTCGGCTTCTACCACTTCCTGTGGCCCGGCGACATCACGGCCCAGGCGGAGTACTTCGTGAGCAAGTCCCCTGAGAAAGCGGGCGACTTGCTGGCCGTGGACTGGGAGACGACCGGCGACGGCACCCACGCGTCCAACACGGAGAAGGACAGCTTCATCCGCAAGGTGAAGGCACTGCGGCCGGACAACCGGGTCATCCTCTATACGAACCGCAACTTCTGGCTGACCATCGACAAGACGTCCTACGCGGGCGACGGCCTGTGGATCGCCGACTACACGACGGCGGGCAAGCCCCGCATCGAGGCCGACTGGAAGTTCCACCAGTACACGTCCGACCCGCACGACAAGGACGTCGCCGACTTCGCGAGCAAGGCGGCCCTGCAGACGTGGGCGAAAAGCGCCTGAGACTCACTCGGCCCGGCGGCGGATCCCGGCCAACAGGCGGCGCACGCCGACCGCGTGGCCGCCGGTGCCGATGACGAGAAGGCGGTAGACACCGCCGGCCGCGCCCGGGAACACCGCCCGGGTCTCGGCCCGCAACCGGGAGCGCCCGGGAGCGAGTTCGTCGAGCCGGAAGACGAACGCGTAGGCCGAGAACCGGTGGGAGCCGCGCAGGACCAGCTCGCTGCCCGGGGCCGCGCCGACCACCCGGAAGCCGGGGAACACCGAGCCCACCGCCAGTGGCCGCGGCCCGGAGGCCGTACGGTCGGCGCACCCCACCAGCCGCGCGTAACGGGCCCAGCCCGGGCGGGAGTAGGCACGGGCCAGTGTCTCGGTCAGGGCGTGCCAGACCTCGTCGACGCCCGCCGCGACGAGGGTCGCGTGCTCGTCGACGTGGGGCAGGGCATCGACCTCCACCAGGGCCTCCCTTAGGCTCCGAGCTGCGGTCCGACAGCAACCGTAGAGGACGAGGGGAGCTTTCCGACATGGGTGGATCGGTCGTGGCGGTCAGCAGCAACGGGACGTATTCGTTCACCAAGCCGAACCGGGACGGCGTCACGCTGCTCGCGGGGCTGGGGGTGGAGGGGGACGTGCATGCCGGTACGACGGTGAAGCACCGGTCGCGGATGGCGCGGGACCCTTCGCGGCCGAATCTGCGGCAGGTGCATCTCATCCACGAGGAACTCTTCGACGAGGTGCGTGAGGCCGGGTTCGAGGTCGCGGCCGGGCAGCTCGGCGAGAACGTCACCACGCGGGGGATCGATCTGCTGGGCCTGCCGACGGGCACGCTGCTGCGGCTCGGGGACACGGCAGTCGTCGAGGTCACCGGGCTGCGCAATCCCTGCGCTCAGATCGACGGCCTGCGGAAGGGGCTGCTCAAGCAGGTCGTCGGGCCCGGCGCGAACGGGCGGCCGTCCCTGAAGGCCGGGATCATGAGCGTCGTCGTCACCGGAGGTGTGGTGCGGCCCGGCGACCCGGTCGAGGTCGAGTTGCCCGCCGGGCCGCACCTGCCCCTGGAGATCGTGTGAACCGACCCTACGGAGACGTACGAGCCGCGCCTCAGACCTTGAAGTCGCCCGTGCGCTCGGGCGATGCCTCCGCCAGTGCCTTCGTGACCCCGTCCACACCCTCCCGCAGGCCGTAGACCGGCGTGCCGGGCTGCTGGTGCCAGGAGTCGTCCAGGCTGCCCGCGTCGACCGTGTCGAAGCCGAGGTCGTCGATCAGCGCCCTGACCACACGCTTCGCGGCCTCGTCGTCACCGGCGACCGGGAGCGCGAGGCGGTCGGGGGCGCCGGCGGGGCGGTGCCGGTCCAGGATGTCCTGGGCGTAGGTGCCGTTGAAGGCCTTGATGACGGTGTGGCCGATCTGCTCCGCCGTCCAGCGGCTCTCGGTGAGGCCGTCGTCGAGGATGGCGGCGATCCTGCCGTCGCGGCCGGGGTAGTAGTTGCCGGTGTCGATCACCGCGACGCCGTCCGCCGCGTCGTCCAGGAATCCCTTGGGCAGGTTCGGGACGGCCTTCAGCGGGACGGTGACGACGACGACCTCGGCACCGCGTGCCGCCTCCTCCACCGGTACGGGGGTCGCGCCCGTCTCCTCGGCCAGCGCGGTGAGCGTCTGCGGGCCGCGCGAGTTGGCGACGGAGACGTCGTGTCCGAGTGCGGTGAGCCGCCGGGTGAGGTTGCCGCCGATGTGTCCCGCGCCGATGATGCCGATCTTCATGACAGACCCTTCGCCGATCCAGAATCGATGCACACGCATGCTTCTGGGCGCCATCAACCCCGGGCGACGGTCGGCTATTCCGTCCCCTCGGCCGATCGGGCGATCCTCAGATCCGTACGACGATCTTGCCCGTGTGCGCGTTCGACTCCAGCAGCCGGTGAGCGTCCCCGATGCTGTCCAGGCCATCGAGGACTTCGTCGATGATCGGGCGGAAGCCGCCGTCGGCGAGGCCCGCGTCGAGGAACGCGGTGGAGCGGCGACGGCCGCCGGGTGTGGTGGTCAGGGCCATGTTGGCGTAGGTGTGAATCGTGACCGGCCAGTTCCAGGGGATCTCGGCGGGACGCCGGTCCAGCCAGCCGTAGACGACCACCGCGCCACCCGTCACGAGCGCGCCGACGAGCGGTCGGAAACCGGGGCCGCCGATCGCGTCGAAGATCACCTCGACGCCGTCGCCGCCGGTGAGCCGCCGGGCCTCCTTCGCCACGGCCTCCGCACCCGTCTCCCCCGTGACGATCACCTCGGCCGCGCCCAGCTCCAGTAGCCGCTGCCGCTTCGCCTCGGTGCGGGTGGTGGCGAGCGGGATCGCGCCGATGCGGCGGGCGACCTGGATCGCCGCGGTACCGACACCGCTGGACGCGCCGGTGATCAGGACATGGTCCCCCGGCTTGAGACCCGCCGTCTCCAGCAGCGCTCCGTACGCCGTGGTGTACGTCAGCCAGGCCGCGGCCCCCGTGACGGCGTCGACGGTGGCGTGGCGCCGTACGACGGCGGTCTCGGGCAGGACGATCCGCTCCGCGTAGACACCCTGTGCGCCCATCTCGATGCCCGGTCCCGTCAACACCGGGTCTCCTACGGCGAGTTCGGTCACGCCCTCGCCGACCGCGGTGACGACGCCCGCGGCCTCGTAGCCGAGGCGGGAGGCGGGCAGGGACGGCTGGTAGTAGTAAGTGCCGGCGCGGAACAGGGCTTCGGCACGGTTGAGGCCCAACGCCTCTACACGCAGGGCGACTTGACCGGGAGCCGGGTCGGGGACGGTCACGTCCTCGACGCGCAGGACCTCGGGGCCGCCGATTTCATGAAAGAGCACGGTACGTGCGGTGGTTGGCATGAAGTCGACGCTAGGCGGCGGATACGAGACGATCCATGTCCTCCTGTCTCCTATTCATGTCCGTACGTCTATGTCATCAACACGCAGGCTACGGTGCGGACATGGACGTACTGAGTGACGCCGTCGCAGCGATGCGCACCGGGCGACCGCACTCCTCACGCCGGGACAGGTACGCGCCCTGGGGAATGCGTTTCGAGGCCTCGGACGGCGCCGGGT
This sequence comes from Streptomyces sp. W16, assembly GCF_033194735.1. Taxonomy (NCBI): domain Bacteria; kingdom Bacillati; phylum Actinomycetota; class Actinomycetes; order Kitasatosporales; family Streptomycetaceae; genus Streptomyces; species Streptomyces sp. W16. The sequence continues at coordinate 531 of NZ_JAWOAI010000240.1, read as the reverse complement.
TCCACGTGGTGCTGCGGGGGTCGGCCTGGCTGATCCCGGCGGAGGGCCGGCCGGTGGCGCTCGGGCCCGGCGACGTGGCGTTCCTGGCGCACGGGCGTGGGCACGCACTGGCCAGTGGGCTCGACGTACCGATGGAGGAGATACGGCGGCGCGCGGACGGCACCTGGCCCCAACTACCCTCCCCCGCACAGGAGTCGGGACCGCCCGACGCGGTTCTGCTCTGCGGTGCCTACCTGCTGGACCGGGCCCGCGCCCACCCGCTGCTCACGGAGTTGCCCGAGGTGGTCCATCTGCCGGCCCAGGTCGGGGCCCACCGCTCACTGCGGGCGGCGGTGGAGCTGCTCGGCACGGAACTGGAGGAGCCGCGGCCGGGCTCGGACACCATCGTCAGCTCGCTCCTCGACACCCTGCTGCTGTACATCCTGCGTGCCTGGTGGCTGGAGGGGCGGCACGGCTGCGGGCATCCGACGGGCTGGGCGGCAGCGCTCGCGGACCCGGCGGTCGCGGCGGCCCTGCGGGCGGTGCACGCAG
>NZ_JAWOAI010000239.1:0-14772 GCF_033194735.1 Streptomyces sp. W16 | reverse complement strand
CCCCCGCGCCCGTCGCCGAACTTGCGGCAGCCGCGCGGCTGCCCCTGGATGTCGTGGTCGAGGACGCCGCCCACGCCCTCGGCGCCTCGGTGGGCGACCGGCCCGTCGGAAGCCTGTCGAGGGCGACCTGTTTCAGCTTCTACGCCACCAAGAACCTGCCCATCGGCGAGGGCGGCATGGTCACCACCGACGACGCCCTGCTGGCCGCCCGGATCCGCCGCACGAGACTCCACGGCATGTCCACGGACGCCTGGCGCCGCAACCTGCCGGGCGGCCACTGGCGCTACACCGTCGAGGACGCCGGCCTCAAGGCCAACATGACCGACGTGCAGGCCGCGATCGGCCGGGCCCAGCTGAGTCACCTCGACGACTGGCAGCGGCGGCGGCACACGCTGGCGGAGCGGTACGACACGGCACTCGCGACCGTCCCCGGACTGGAACCGCCGGACGCCGCCACCGCCGGACGGCACGCACGGCACCTGTACGTCGTACGGGTGCTGGAGGAGTACGGGACCGGCCGGGACGAGCTGATCGACCGGCTGGGGGAGTGCGGCATCGGTACCTCCGTGCACTTCGTCCCCCTGCACCGGATGCCGTACTTCCGGCGGGTCGCGGTCATTCCGCCGGACGGGCTCCCGGGAGCCGACGCGCTCTTCCCCCAACTGCTCTCCCTGCCCCTGCATCCGTGGCTCACCGATCACGCCGTCGACCGGATCTGTCGTGAGCTGGCGCGCCTCGGCGCCGGGCGAGGAGAATCCCACCGGCCGGCCGGACTGCGCACCCTCGTCATCGGAGCCGGCGAAGCCGGGCGGGCCCTCGCCCGGGACCTGGCCCGGACACCGCAGTTCGGGCTCGACCCCGTCGGCTTCCTCGACGACGACCCGGCCAAACGCCGTACGGCCCTCATCGGGGACCTGCCCGTCCTGGGAGAGCTGGACGACGCCCGGGCGGCTGCGCTCGCCCATCGGATAGAGGTCGTCGTCGTGGCCATCCCCGGTCTGGGCCGGGACCGCTTCCGCCGGGTGGCGCGGGCGGCCGAGGCCACCGGAGCGAGCGTGCGCTATCTGCCGTCGTTCGTCGCGGCACTCCGCCGGGACGTGGTGGGCAGCGACATGAGGGCGCTGGACGTGCACGAACTGATCGGCCGCAGCGAAATGCACGTGGTCAGTCCGGAGGCCCGCTCGACGATCGCCGGACGCCGGGTCCTGGTGACCGGGGCCGGCGGTTCCATCGGCAGCGAACTGTGCCACCAGATCCGCGCCTTCGGCCCCAGCCGGCTCTTCCTCCTCGACCACGACGAGTCGAACCTGCACAGACTGCAACTCGAGCTCTACGGCGACGCCCTGCGCAGCGACGACATCGTCATCTCGGACATCCGGGACCGCCCCCGGATCGACCAGGTCTTCCGTGACCTGCGCCCCGAAGTGGTCGTCCACGCGGCCGCGCACAAACACCTGCCGCTCCTCGAACGGCACCCCTGCGAAGGCGTGAAGTCGAACGTCCGGGGCACCGACAACCTCGTCCGCGCCGCGGTCGCGACCGGCACCGAACGCTTCGTCCTCATCTCCACCGACAAGGCGGCCGACCCGGTGTCGGTGCTCGGCGCGACGAAGCGGCTCGCCGAACTCATCGTGCGTGGCGGCCAGGACGGCGCCCGGTCCGGCACCGTCTTCGCCGCCGTCCGCTTCGGCAACGTCCTCGGCAGCCGTGGTTCGCTGTTGTCGGTCGTCGCGGAACAGCTCGGCGCGGGCTCGCCGGTCACGGTGACCCACCCGGACGTGACCCGGTTCTTCATGACCGTCGAAGAGGCCGTCGGTCTGGTCCTGGAGGCCATGCGGATGGCCCGGGGCGGAGAGGTGTTCGTCCTCGACATGAGCGGGCCGGTGCGGATCGTGGACCTGGTCCGCAAGTTCGCCCGCTCCGTGAACGTCCCGGACGTCGACATCCGCTTCACCGGCCTCCGCCCGGGAGAGAAGCTCAACGAGACGCTGTTCGCCGCCCAGGAGCACCACACACGCACCGCCCACCCCCGGATCCTCGCCGCGACACCCACCGCCCACGAGGACCGCCCCTCAGCACTGACACAGCGGCTCACCGCCCTGTACGCCGCGGCGGAGCGCAACGACGGCGGCGAGGTCCGCCGGATGCTCGCCGGACTCCTCCCCGGCTTCCCGGCCGCGGAGCCGCGACAGCAACCGCTCTCGGTCATGGCCGACCCGTACCCGGACGACTTCTGATGTCCCCGCGCGGTCAGTGGCAGCACTGGGCACCGAGGCCGGACGCAGGGCCGCACCACCGGTTCCTGCGCGGGGCACTGGCGTTCGCCCTCGTCGCCGTACTCACCCTGCTGGGACTCGGCGTCGGCGGTGTGTGGTGGGCGACGAACCACTACGGCGACCAGGTCACGAGGATCCCCCATGCCTTCCCGCAGGGTCCACGGCCACCCGCGGACGGCAGGGGAACCACCTTCCTCCTCGCCGGAGTCGACAGCCGCTCCACCAAGCCGACCACGGGAACCGAGGCCACCACCCGGCTCTGGACCTACGGCGCGCAGCGCAGCGACACGCTGATGCTGGTGCATCTCGACGCCGACGAACGCACCGCCTACACGATGTCGATCCCCCGGGACAGCTGGGTCCCCATTCCCGGCCACGGCTCCGCGAAGGTCAACGCCGCGTTCTCCTGGGGCGGCCCGCCCCTGCTCATCCGGACCGTGGAACAGCTCACCGGCACCCGCGTCGACCACTTCGGTGTCATCGACTGGCACGGCTTCAAAACCCTCACCGACGCCCTGGGCGGAGTCCCCGTCACCATCCCGGTGAACTCCTACGACCCCGAGCAGCACCACCACTTCACCGCCGGCACCCACCTCATGAACGGCACGGAGGCCCTGGCGTACGTCAGGCAGCGGCACGGTGTCCCCGGCGGCGAACTGGACCGCATCAAGCACCAGCAGCAGTTCCTGCACAGCCTGGCCGGCCGGATCCGCGGCCGGGTCGCCCTCACCGACCCGCTCGGCGCCGCCCGCATGCTCGACGCGATCACCGGCACCGTGAGCGTCGACGACCGGATGTCCAACGGCGATCTCCGCAACCTCATCCTGGGCCTGCGTCACCTGACCACCTCAAACACGTCGTTCAGCACTGCGCCGATCGTCCGGTCGGAGCTGGTCGAGGGGCAGTACGCGCTGATCCTCGACAGGGCGAAGCTGCGGGCACAGTGGCGGGCGGTCGAGACGGAAGACCGGCACGGGACCGGGACTTGAGGCCTGCGATGCGCCCCGCGAACCGGACCGGACCGGTCTCAGCCGGGGACGCCGGGCCTGCTGTGCCGGACCGGCCCGAGCGTGCCGCCCTGGTCCCCGAGGTGGGCTTCAGCGCACTGGCGCAGGCGGCTCCGATGCTCGCCAACCTGGTGCTGACGCCCTACCTCATCCGTCACCTGGGCCTGGACCGGTTCGGAGTCTGGTCGTTGATCCTGGTCTTCCTCGCCACGCTGACCGTGCTCGACGGCGGTGTCGGCGCGTCACTGGCCCGCTTCCATGCGCGGCACGCCGCACACGGCGACCGCGCGGGCACGGGACGGCTGGTGATCGGGTCCCTCACGGTCTTCCTCGGACTGGGCGCGCTGGTCACCGGAGCGTGCCTGCTCCTCACCCCGGCGATCCTCTCCGCCGCCGGCGTACCGCCCAGGCTGCGCGGCGAGGCGGGACAGTTGCTGACCGCACTCGGGCCGCTGCTGGCCCTCGCCCTGGCCGCCAACTCCGCCACCGCCCTGCTCCAGGCGAACGCCCGGTTCCGTGCCTTGGCCGGTGTCAGCGGCGGCTCGTGCCTGGTCTACGCGGCAGCCGTGACCATGCTGGTCAGGAACGGCCAGGACCTGCCGCTGCTCGCGGTTCTGGCGGCCGGGCGCTATCTGCTCATGACGGTCTGCGGCCTGTGCATGGGAGCGCGCCACATCCGTATCCGGCGGCCGCTGCTGCCCCCACGGGCCGAGCGTCGGGACTTCGGCAGCTATGCCGTGCGCATGCAGTTGTCCGGCTTCACCGTCTTCCTCAACGGCGAGATCGACGCTCTCGTGGTCGCCGCGCTGCTGCCGGTGCGTTACGTCGGCGTCTACGCCGCCGGCTACCAGGCCGCGATGGCTCTGCGCAGCGTGCCGCTGTTCGCGTTCCCGCCGATCCTCACCCGGATGACCCGGGTCTTCTCCCAGGACGGACTCCCGGGCGCGGTACGGGAGTTCCACGTGCTGCAGGCCCGTTGGCTGCCGGCCGTCCTCACCTACGGGGTGGTGACCACCGCTTCCGTGGGCCTCGCCGTCCAGGTGTGGCTCGGCACCGGGCTCGCCCTCAGCGGCGCCGTCGCCACCGTGCTGCTGGCCGGCTATTCGGTGCAGGTGGCGTTCACCGGCGTACGCACCTGTTTCGTGCGCGCGATCGGCCTCCCTGGTTACGAGACGCGCTACTCGTGGTTCTCGACCGTGGTCAACCTCGTCCTGACCGTGCCGCTGACGCTGTTGTTCGGCGTCCTGGGCGTCGTGCTTGCGACGGCCATCGGCCTCACCGCCGGTTCCCTGTACTTCGTCGTCCTGTGCCGGCGGTTCGCGGGACTGCGTGAGCGTCGGTTGCCGAAGCGCTGGCTGCCCGCGACCGCGGTGGCCGCAGCCATGGCCGTGCTGGGAGACCTGTTGATCCTGCGGCCGGGCTGGCACGGGTCACTGCCGCTGCTCCTGGCGGGCCTCCCCGTGCTCGCCGGCCTCGCCGCCGCGGCTGCCCTGTTGCCGCGTGAGCTGAAGGAGGAGGAAACCTCATGAACCCCGTCGCCGCGTCACGGGCCGGGCGAGTGCTGATCCTGGCCCAGCTGGACGGTTTCGCCAACAGCGTCAGACCTCGGGCCATCGAGCGCTTCCTGCGGGAGCGCGGCCACCAGGTGCAGTTGGTGGACACGAACTGTCTCGCGCGGGCCTCCGGCACACCCGGCACCCTGGGAAGGATGCTGCCGGCCTCGCCGCGACCGGCCCGACTCGCGATGTACGCCAATGACGTGGCGTCCAAAGTCCTGACCCGCCGCTGGTCGTTCGGGCGCCGCCATCTGTCGTACCACGTCCTGAGGGCCGATCACCGGCTGCGCCGACGCGTCCTCGCCGGCCTGCTGGATCTCGACGAGTACGACCTCGTCATCTGTGAAACGCCCTACGACGCCGGGGTGTTGACGACAGGTACGTCGGCCGTGACTCTTTACGACTGCCCCACGCCCTGGGCCGACGAGGTGTTCTGCGAGGGACGGCTCACCAAGCGGCAGCACGACCGGTTCCGACGCTGGGAGACGAGGCTCCTGGAGGAGGTGGAACACCTGTCGTACCACTGGGAGACGTATGGGCGGTACGCCGTCTCGCAGTACGGGGTCAGCGGAGCCAACATCCTTCGGCTGAACTGGGGTTGTACACCCGCCGCCGAGCCTGCCCGGTTCGCGGATCCGCCGCGCGTGGTGTACCTCGGCTCACTGTCCGGACAGTTCATCGATCTCCGGCTGCTGGCCCGGCTGGCCGCGCGGTATCCACATCTCGACGTCTACGGGGGGCCGCCGCCGGATCCCTCCCTCGGTCTCCGATACCTGGGCTACGCGTCCTCGGACGTCCTGAAGGAGTACCAGTTCGGCCTGATCACCTGTACCGGGGATCTCATGCGCCAGGAGGGCTTCTCCGCCAAACACCTGCACTACCTCGCACACGGGCTTCCCGTCCTGGTCCCCGCCTGGCGTCGGCACCTCGACCTGTTGCGCGGTTCGGTGCCCTACACGGAGGAGAACTTCACCGCCGTCATCGACGAGTTGAGCGACGAGGCCGCATGGCGGTCGGTCAGCGACGTGGCGTACCGGCAGGCGGAGCGGCTGGACTGGAACCGGACCCTGGAGCCGTTGGAGGAGCTGCTGGCCGGCTCGACCTCACGTACGCCGCGTACTGCCGGGCGGCGAAGGCGACGCCACGAAGTTCGTTCCAGCGCCCTCGCGCCAGCGCGAACACCGCCCGGCAGGGCAGTTCGACGGCCAGGGTGACACCGACGAGCGCCGGCACCTGCGCCCGCTGCCAGTGCAGACGGGCGAATTCCGTTCTGCCCCGGAGCGAGTGGAACAGGCGCGGGCCGAGAACCTGCGCGGAGCTGACTCCGCCGACGTGCCAGACCCGGGCGTCCGCGAGGTGATAGCTGAGGAATCCGGCCTGCCGGGCCCGATAGGCGAGATCGACCTCCTCGTAGTACAGGAAGAAGCGCTCGTCGAAGCCGCCCAGTTCCTCGAACACGGGCCGCCGGACAAGGAAGAACGCACCGATGACCTGGTCCACCGGGCGGCTGTCGTCGACCTCGCGCACGGACATCCACTGGCGCGGCATCAGCCGGGGAAACAACCGGGAAAGACCACATGCCCTGGCCACGACCATCGACAGCCGAGGGAACCGGGCACAGGACTCCTGGAGGGTGCCGTCGTCCTTCACCATCTGGCCGCCGCAGATGCCCACGCTCGCCGTGTGCAGGCCGGCGAGGAATCCGACCGCTCGGTCAAGGGCGTCCGGGTGGAGCCGGGTATCGGGATTGAGGAACAGCACGAAGGGAGCGTTCCCTTCGTGTGCGCCCTGGTTGCAGGCTGCCGCGAATCCGCGGTTGTGCGCGTTGCGGATGGTACGCAGCGGCAGGGCCAGATCGTGGAGACCGTCCGCCGATCCGTCGGTGGAGGCGTTGTCCACCACGACCACGCGGGCGAGCGCGTACGCGGAGCTTCGGGCCGTGGCGATGGAGTCCAGGCACCTGTGCAGGCACCGGCCCGTGTTCCAGTTGACGACGACGATGTCGAGGCGCGGCAGTTCGCTGTGCGGCACGAGCACCAACCTCCTCCGGTGTCGTCAGACGGCACCCCGGCTGCCGACGAGACTGCGCTGCCGTTCCCCGGACACCAAGGGGCCGGCCTTCGGCACTCGCACCGGCGTGATCGTGGCCACGAGGAGCGCGAAGGTCAGCGCATTGCTGATGCCGAACGACCAGGGGCGCTCCAGGACCGAGGTGAGCAGGACCGGCAGCAGCACGCTCGCCGTCACGGGGAGGCCGGGGACGCCGCCTCGGGCCAGGAGATGCACCAGCAGGAGCAGGAAGAGGAGGAGAGCGGCGAGCCCGCCCGCGTACAGCGTGTCGATCCACTGATTGTGCAGGGACGGTGAGACGGCGGCGGGGATCTCGCCGGCCTGGTACTTGCCGGACCACGTCTTGCCGCCGAATCCGATCAGCGGCGACCGGCTCAGTTCGTCCCGGGCCATGTCCCAGATGGTGGCGCGGTCGCCGAGGGTGTCGGAACCCGGGTGGTGGAACGGGACAAGCAGACCGATCGCCGCCGCGCCACCCAGCACCGGCAGAGCGAACAGGGCCTGCCCGGGCGACGTGACAGGGTCCGGTGCACCGGCCTCGTCCGGGAGCGCCGGGCGCAGGAGCACCAGAAAGATCAGCACCCCCACCGCGGTGACGGCGCCCAGCTTGCTGCCGGTCGCGACCGCCACGAGGGCGACGTAGCACGCCAGCAGGAAGCGCACCCGGCCGCGCAGTCCCAGCCAGACGAAGGGGATGCCGGCGACCAGGAGCAGGCTGAAGATGTTCTCGTTGGTGAACACGCCCGGGTAGAGGATCCCCAGCACACCGCACGGGTTGTCGGTCCGGCATTCACGCAGCACCGTGGCCGGCTGGATGATCGCCTCGGCCCCGCTCAGCACCGTGAACAGCAGGACGACGGCCGCTCCGCCCAGCAGTGCCGAGCGCCCGGGCCGGGCCACGGCCGCCGCCAGGAGGGCTGCGACCAGGACGAGTTGTCGCGGCGCGAAGGGTTGCTGTCCGTGCAGGCCGTCGGAGAAGGCGAGCAGCAGTACGAGGGCCAGGGCGATGAGCGGAGCGGTGTTGACGCGTGCCCGCTCGCCGAACAGCCGGTGCAGGAAGAACACGGCGAGCGAGGCCAGCAGCAGGGCGTTCGATGCCGTCCCGATGCGGTTCACCCACTGCGGGAAACCGATCTCCACTTCGCCCAGCGGGTCGAGCCGTTCGGGCCGGCCCGTGTGGATCACGTAGACGACGGTGGGCAGACTGGCCAGCCCGCCCACCAGAAGGATCATCGTCGAGGTGAGGTCCCAGTCCCCGGAGGCCCGGGCGCGACGCAGTGCGACTCCTGCCGGGACCAGCGACAACAGGGCGAGGATCCCCAGGAGCAGCGCTGTACGTGCCTGATCCTGCGTCATCCGGACCTCACCGCCTATTCATGGTGCCGACGCGGGACTGTTGCGCCGTCCAGGGCCCTGGCCGGGGCGGGCTCGGGTTCTCCGGTCCGGTCCGGCGGTTCGGGGTTCCGCGGCGGCTGCCAGTCGGCGAGCCCCTCGGCATGTGTCCCGGTGAGTACGGCCCCGAGGACGGGTGCGTGAACCGCCGTGAGGGTGTCGAGGGCACGGACCGCGTCGTCGCGACGGGTCTTTCCGGCCCGTGCCACGAGCAGTACGCCCTGCGTCATGGAAGCGAGTACGGCTCCGTCGGCGAAGGACAGCAGCGGTGGGCTGTCCACCACGACGAGATCCGCGTCCGCCTCCAGGGCGCGCAGCAGCGACGCCATGTCGGGCGAGGACAGGAGCGTGTTGGGATCCGCCGGGGCGGATCCCGCGGGCAGGACCCGGATCAGGCCGTCGCCCCAGCTCTCCAGAGCCGTGTAGAGAGGTGTGTTGTGGGTGAGGACACCGGTGAGGCCCGGGGTGCCGTGCAGACCGAGTTCCGCGGTGAGGCGGGGGTGGCGCAGATCGGCCTCCAGGAGAATGACGCGGTGCCCGGTGGCCGCGACGGAGGTTGCCAGGTCGATCGCGGTCCGCGTTCGGCCTTCCCCGGGCCGTGCGCTGCTGACGAGCAGTGAGTCCGGGATGCCGTTTCCGGCGCTGAACGTCAGGCGGGTGCGAAGCTGGCTCAGGGCCTCCGTCCGCCTGGTGGTGCCCAAGTGCCGTGCGCTGTCCGCGCGTTGCCGGGCAGGCGGGGGCACGGTGCCCAGCGTGGTGAGGGACAGCCAGCCGCTGAGGTCGGCCGCGGTACGGATCGTGGTGTCGAGCGAGTGACGCAGTACGGCACCTCCGACCCCCACGGCGATCCCCGCGACCAGCCCGATGGTCAGGTTGAGCCCGGGACGGGGGCTCGTCGGCGCGGACGGCGGCTGGGATCCGCCGACGACACTGGCCTTGATCAGCGGAGGGGCTCCCACCGACGACGCTTCGATGGCCGAGATGTACTTGGTGAACTGGACGGCGGTCGCGTCGGCGATCGCCTGGGCCCGGTCGGCCGACGCGTCGTTCACCCGGATGTCGACCAGTGTGGTGTCGAGTGGCGCCTGCGCGCTGATCTTCTCCGCGAGCAGTCCGGGCGTGGTGTGCAGGCCGAGTCGGGCGATGACTCCGTCGAGGACCGCGGGGCTGGTCACGATGCGGGTGTACGACTTGACACGCTGCTGGGTGAACAGGCCGCCCTGGTAGGCGTCGCCGCTGTTCTCGTCACTGGTCGCGATGAACAGCTGGGCGGTCGCCGTGTACGTGCGGGGCATCAGGGCGGTCACCGCGACCGCGCCCGCCAGACCCAGCAGCACACATGCCATGACGAACCGCCACCGTCGGCGCAGTGCGACGAGGTAGTCGTGGAGATCCATGGAAGCTCCTCCCCGCGGGCCGTTCCGGCCGCTCTTGACGGGGTCTGACCGAGGTAGCAATATATGGATTCATCCAGTTTTACGACGTAAACATACGGTATCAGCTTACGGCTGGAATGCGGAACCATGGAACGTCGCCCGGACCGCTGTGCGGTCACTCCTTACGGCCGGGGAGCCGGCAGTTCCCGGGTGCGCGTGTTCGAGTGGCTGGACCGCATCGACACGGACTTCACCGTGTCCGGCTATCTGTCGCTGACCGATGCCGCCGCCTCGCGTCTCGTACGGCACCCGCTGGCCCTTGCGCGGGCGGAACTGAGGCTCGGCGCCATCGCGCGAGCCCGGCCCCGGCGCCTGCTGCTGCACCGTGAGGCTTCGCCGCTCAGCCGCGGCTGGTGGGAGCGGCGGCTGCTGACGAGTGCGGAATTCGCCGTGTACGACTTCGACGACGCCCTGCAGTGGGACCTGGGCGAGGGCGGCCTCGCTCGCAGGTTCGCCCCCAAGGCGGGCAAGGCGCGACTGGCCGTCCAGTACGCGGACCGGGTCGTCGCCGGCAACGCCGTACTGGCCGACTGGGCCGCCCAGCACCACCACGACGTCGTGGTGATCCCCAGCTGTGTGGCGGTGGAGGACTACACGCCCAAGACGTCCTACGCGCTGCACGACCCGCCCCGCCTCGGCTGGATGGGATCGCCTCACAACGAGGCGTCCCTGCGGCTGATCGCCGCACCGCTCACGGAGGTCCACCGCCGGACCGGCGCGCGGCTCACACTCGTCGGAACGACCGCACCGTCGCTCGGCGGCCTGGAGTCCTTCGTCGACCGGGTCCCCTGGAATCCGGACACCCAACGGACGGCGCCGGCCGCCATGGACATCGGCCTGATGCCGCTGCCGACGACCGCCTACGGTCTGGGCAAGTGCGGCTACAAACTCCTTCAGTACGCCGCCGCCGGACTGCCCGCCGCGGCCAGCCCCCTCGGCGTGAACGGCGAACTGCTGTCCCGCTTCGGCCTGCCCGCGCCGCGCACCCAGGACGACTGGACCAGCGCGCTCCTCGCACTCCTCGACGCCTCCGCGGCCACCCGGGAGCAGCTTGGCCGCTCGGCCCGGGAGATCGCCGGCCGCGACTATTCCTACGACACGTGGTTGCCGCGCTGGGCGGCGGCCCTCGAACTCCCGGAGCCGGGAGCACGATCGGCCCCGCGTGGCATTCCGGCCGAACGCCGGCCTGCCGCGGGACCTGACAGGGGCGTCCCATGCACATGATCCATCGCAGCCCCGGACCGGTCCTGCCCACACCGGGCCCCGTCCGGCTCACCCGGGCCCGTCGGGTCCTGGACGTCGTCCTCTCCGCGCCCCTGCTCCTGCTGCTCGCCCCGTTGCTGCTCCTGCTGGCCGTGGTGGTCGCCCTCGCCGGCGGGCGTCCCGTCCTGTTCCGGCAGCGACGGATCGGAGAGGGCGGGGCCGAGTTCACGCTCTACAAGTTCCGGACGATGCGCAGGGACAGTGCGGGGCCCGGGGTCACCGGCGGCCGCGACGTGCGAGTGACCGGCACGGGGCGTCTGCTGCGTCGACTCGGCCTGGACGAACTTCCGCAACTGTGGAACGTGCTGCGCGGCGACATGACCCTCGCCGGTCCGCGTCCCGAGACCCCGCACCTCGCCCGCCGCTATCCGCCGGAACACCTGTGGGTGTTCCGGCACCGTCCGGGTCTCACCGGACCGTGCCAGCTCCGCTCACGTGCCTACGCCGCGCTGCTCGACGGCCGTCCCGACCCCGAGCAGTACTACCTCACCGTGCTCGTACCCCAACGCACCGCGTTGGACGCGGAGTTCCTGCGCCGTGCCACAGTGTCGAACGTTCTGCGCCTCGTCGTACGGACGATCCTCTACCTGCTGGCTGCCCCATGGGATCGAGGAGGCGGGTCCTGATGCGCGCCGTGGTGACCGGTGCCGCCGGATTCATCGGCTCGCACCTGTGCGAACACCTGGTGGCCTGCGGAGACGAGGTCGTCGGGGTCGACGCGCTGACGGAGTTCTACGCGCCCTCGCGCAAACGCCGGAATCTGTCCCGGCTGCTCGGCGGCGACCGCTTCACCTTTCGCAGGGGCGATCTGCTGGAGCTCCCGCTCGAACCGCTTCTCGCGCAGGCGGACGCTGTCTACCACCTCGCGGGCCAGCCCGGCGTCCGCGGCTCCTGGGGCGAGGAGTTCGGTGTCTATCTCGAACGCAACGTCCTGGTCACCCAACGCGTACTGGAAGCGGCACGGGACACCGGACTGCGACGCCTGGTCTTCGCGTCCAGCTCGTCGGTCTACGGAGACGCCGAGACGTACCCGACACCGGAGACGCTCCGCCCCCGCCCCGTCTCCCCGTACGGCGTCACCAAACTCGCCGCCGAACAGCTCTGCGAGACCTACCGCACCGTCTTCGGTGTCCCGGCGGTCTCCCTGCGGCTCTTCAGCGTGTACGGCCCCGGACAGCGCCCCGACATGGCGTTCTCGAAACTCGTCGCCGCCGCCTGTACACACCGGCCCTTCCCGCTGTACGGGGACGGCGGACAGAGCCGTGACTTCACCTACGTCGAGGACGTCGTGACGGCCATGCGGGCGGCGGCGTCCTCCTCGTGGTCGGGAGTCGCCAACATCGGCGGAGGGAGCGAGGTGACAATGCGTCAAGTCATCTCGCTGATCGGAGAGTTGACCGGTCCGGTACGGGTCGTGCAGGGGCCCGTCTGCCCGGGCGACGCCCGCCGCACCGCGGCCGACATCACCGTGGCCCGTGACGCCTTCGGCTATCGGCCCGGCACCGGCATCCGTACGGGACTCGCTGCGATGGTGCGGGCCCAGCGGGCCTCCCGGAGCGACCCGAACGCCCGGCCCGCTGAGCCCCGCCGTAGTACGCGATGATCTCCCCGGCCGTCATCTCCCGCTCGCTCTTCCGCCCCAGGAAGTAGAGGGCGCAGGCATCGTCCTCCGCGAAGTCGGGCGGGACGAACCGGTCCAGCGCCCGGAGCCAGCACATCAGTCCCCGTACCGCGCGGCCCGCGAGGGCGGAGCGGGTCAGGCCGCGGGTCAAGTGGTCGGCACTCCACAGGAGTTGGGTGCCCGGGCCGGCGACGGGGCCGGCGGCGAGCTGCTCGAAGCGACGGAAGAGGTGGCGGTGGCCGCTCGCGGTGTACCGGGTGAAGTCGTGGGCGCCGGCGTGCACTTGTTGCAGGAAGGGGGTCTCCGCGTAGACCAGCCCGTCGTCCTTGAGGACCCGGTGGATCTCGGCGACCACCTGGGGTGGATCCAGTACGTGCTCCAGTACCGCCTGCGCCAGCACCGCGTCGACGCTCGCCGTGCGCAGTGGAATCCGGTGGGCGTCCGCGATGAACTGGGTCACGGGGCTCGCGACGATGTCGAAGCCGATGACCTGGACGCGAGGATCGCGGTAGACGGCGCCCACACCGTTGCCGACCGTGGCCCCGCCGACGACCAGCAGTGTCGGTGCCGGGCCCGGGAGGCGTCGTAGCAACAGGTCGATGTTGTGGGCCGCGACCCGGTTGGGCGGTTTCCAAAGGGGCCGGAGAGCGGCCGGGAGGCGGTCGACGAGTCCGGCGGAGGCGCACTCTCCGGCATCCGTTCGTGCGGTCGGGGCCACCGTCTCCTCCCGGTCCACAACGCTGTGCTCGAAGTCGACGAGGACCGGCCACCGGGCGGCCAGCGGGAAGGCCGACGGGGCGTGGCAGGGGCAGTCGGGCGCGGTGCAGCCGAGTCCACCGGGCTGCTTCGTCAATGTCGATCGACAGCGCGGGCAGACCAACAGCCGCTCGATGTCCGCCAGTTCAGCCAGGGGCATACCGATCCCTCCCGGTTGTTTCCGGAGTGCCTCGTGTGCGGTCCTGGTGCGAATTGACCTCGATCGAGGCTGAGAGGATGATGTATGTATACAACGTAAATATACGGCTTTATTCGGCGTCGGTGGTGATGGATGATGCGGAACGGGATCCTTGTCCCGCGCGCGGGCCGGGCCGACGGCGCTGTCGTCCGCTGGCCCGCGCCGCCTCCACGGGTCACGCCGGCGGTGCGTCTGCTGTCACCGCCGGCGCTGCCCCGCATCAAGGTTCTGCACGTCATCACCCGCTTCACGGCGGGAGCGGGGGCCAACACGTTGCTGTCGGCCGAGGGAATGGACCCCGACCGGTACGAGGTGTGGATCGCCGGAGTGCCGGGCGGTGAACTCTGGGAGCGGGCGCGCGCCGCCGGGGTGCGTACGGTCGAGATACCGGGGTTCCGGCACACCCTGGCTCCCGCTGACCCGCTGGTGCTGTGGCGCCTGGTGCGGCTGGTCCGGCGGGAGCGGTTCACCGTGGTGCACACGCACTCGGCCAAGGGCGGGTTCCTCGGCCGGGTCGCCGCTCGGCTGTGCCGCACGCCCGTGGTGGTGCACACCTTCCACGGCTTCAGCTTCCACCCGTACATGTCGCGCCCCAGGCGGACGGCCTACCGGTGGCTGGAGCGGTCCACACGCCGCCTCACCCACCGCTTCCTCGCGGTGTCGCCGCGCGTCGCGCAACAGGCCGTCGAGGAGCGGCTGGCCCCACCGGGCCAGGTCGACGTGGTGCCCTCGGCGGTGGACCTGGGGCACCTCCCCGAACGCTTCGATCCCGCCGCCCGCCGCATGCTCGGCGTGCCCCGCGGCACGGCCCTCATCGGTACCGTCGGCCGGATCGACACCCAGAAGGCACCCCTGGACTTCGTCCGCACGGCAGCCGCGATCCACGCCCGTCGTCCGGGCACCGCGTTCGTGATGATCGGTGCCGGGCCGCTGGAGGACGAAGTGCGCCGGCTCGCCGCGGAGTTGGACGTCGAGGTGATCCTCACCGGGCACCGGCCGGACGCCGCCCGGCTGGTGGCCGGTCTCGACGTCTTCGTGATCACCTCGCTGTACGAAGGACTCGGCCGCGCTCTCACCGAGGCGCTGGCCACCGCCCGCCCGGTCGTCGCCACGGCCGTGAACGGCGTACCGGACCTGGTGGAGCACGGCGCCACCGGCCTGCTGGTCGCACCCGCCGATCCGGACGGCGCGGCACG
>NZ_JAWOAI010000238.1:0-14775 GCF_033194735.1 Streptomyces sp. W16 | reverse complement strand
AAGCTAAGCCTTACAGCGCCGATGGTACTGCAGGGGGGACCCTGTGGGAGAGTAGGACGCCGCCGAACAAATATTGCGAAAACCCCCGTACCGTTAATTCGGTACGGGGGTTTTCTGCGTTTAGGCTCAGCGGTATGCGCTACGACCTCGTGATCTTCGACAACGACGGTGTCCTCGTCGACAGTGAGCCCATCTCCAACAGGCTCCTGGCCGGCTATCTCACGGAGCTCGGGCACCCGACCTCGTACGAGGAGTCCCTTCGTGACTACATGGGCGCCGCGATGCACCGTGTCCACGATCTCGTCGAGGAGCGCACCGGGCAGCGGTTGCCGGACGACTTCGACGATGTCTTCCACGCGCGCGTGTTCGCCGCGTTCGAGCGGGAGTTGAAGCCGGTCGCCGGGGCCGTCGACGTGCTGGAGAGGCTGGTCGCGGACGGAGTGCCGTACTGCGTGGCGTCGTCCGGGAGTCATGCGCGGATTCGGACGGGGCACCGGGCGACGGGGCTGGACGAGTGGTTCGAGGAGGAGTGGGTCTTCAGCTCCGAGGACGTGGGGCGGGGGAAGCCGGCGCCGGATCTGTTCCTCCACGCGGCCGAGCGGATGGGCGTCGTACCGGAGAAGTGTGTGGTCGTAGAGGACAGTCCGTTGGGGGTGCGGGCTGCTGTGGCGGCCGGGATGGATGTGTACGGGTTCACCGCCATGACGCCTGCTGAGCGGCTTGTGGGGGCTACTCAACTCTTCGCTGATATGCGGGAGTTGCCTGACCTGCTCGTCTGACATTTGTCATGCCGAGGTCCGGACGATCGGTTCTACTGGGGGCCGGGTCCTCGCGGCAGTCTGAGGGCATGACGACGAACACGGGGTCCAAGAACAAGAAGCAGAGCTTCGCGCCGCTCCTCATGGACGTGGCGGTGCCGATCGGGTCGTACTACCTGCTGAAGAGCGGGTTCGGGATGAGCACTCTGGCGGCGCTCGGGTGGAGCAGTGTCGTGCCGGCGGTGCGGACCGTGTGGGGTGTTGTCGCGGAGCGGACGGTCAACGGCTTTGCCGCGCTGATCCTCTTCGTGAATGTCGTCGGGTTGTCGCTCAGTCTCGTCGCCGGTGATCCGCGGCTCATGCTCGCCAAGGACAGCGGGGTCAGCAGTGCCATCGGGATCGGGGTGCTGGTGTCGGTGGCGATGGGCAGGCCGATGATGACCGCCGGGATGAAGCCCTTCCTCGTGAAGGGGGACGCGGACCGGGAGGCCGCCTTCGAGCGGCTGTTGAGCGGGTCGGCGGCCTTTCAGCGGGCCGAGCGGCGGTTCTCGGTGGTGTGGGGTGTCGCGCTGCTCGGCGAGTGTGTCGCCAGGGTCGTCGGGGCGTACACGCTGCCCGTGGACACCATGGTGTGGCTGGGTACCGTCGTGATGGTCGGGACGATGGGTGTGGCGGCTGTCGTCAGTGGTGGTCTTGCGGCCGGGCCGATGGCGGACATGATCGCCGCCGAGCTGAAGGGCGGGGATGCCCCCGCACCTGCGGTTCTGCCCTCGCTGGCCGCCGTTCGGTAAAGGTGAGCCGAATTCATCTTTGGCTGGATCTACCCACGAGTACGCCGGGGCCCTTACGCTCGCCGCCATGACAGATGTGCTGCGGCGCGGTAGGGCCTCGTTGGCGTTCAGCTTCTTCGCTCAGGGCGCCACCTTCGCGCTGCTCGTGACGCGTATCCCCGCGATCCAGGACCGGTACGGGGTCTCGGACGGGCTGCTGCCCGTCTTCCTGGCCGCCGTGCCGATCCTCGCCGGCGTCGGGAGTGTGACCACCGAGCAGCTGGTGAAGCGAATACGGCCCAGTGTGCTGCTGCGCTGGTCCCAGCCCGTCGTGCTGCTGGCGCTGCTCGGGGTCGGGGCGGGCGACAGCATGGCCGAACTGGCTGTCGCGCTCGGTGCGTTCGGGCTCGGGGTGGGTGCGCTGGACGCCTCGATGAACATGCTCGGGGTGAGTCTGCAGCGGACGTACGGGCGCAGCATCATGCTCAGTTTCCATGCCGCGTACAGCCTGGGCGGGATCGTGGGGGCCTCGCTGGCGTGGGCGGGGGCGCACTGGCATCTCGCGCTGTGGGTGTCGTATCTGCCCGTGGTGGCGGTGTTGCTGCCGGCCACCTTTGTGGGGAGTCGGTGGTACGTCGACGGGGATGCGCCGGGTAGCGAGGCGGAGGGTGCCGAAGCCGGGCCGCTCGTTTTCAAGTTGCTGCTGCCGTTGTGCCTGGTGATGACCTTCGCCTATATCGGGGACTCGACCGTCTCCAACTGGAGCGCGAAGTATCTGAAGGACGTGCTGGGGAGTTCGGAGCAGGTGGCGACCGTTCCGTACAACGTCTACATGGTGATGTGCCTGGTCGGGCGGGGGATCGGGGACCTCGGGGTGCGGCGGTTCGGGGCCGTGGCCGTCGTGCGGCTGGGAGCGGTGGTGGCCGCGGTGGGGTTCGCGGTGGTGGCCGTGGCGCCCGGGGCCGGGGTCGGGATGCTCGGGTTCACGCTGCTGGGGCTCGGGCTGTGTGTGCTGGTGCCGCAGACCTTCGCGGCGGCCGGGCGGTTGTTCCCGGGGGCTTCGGATACGGCCATTGCCCGGCTCAATGTCTTCAACTACGTGGGGTTTCTGATCGGTTCGCCGTTGGTGGGGGCGCTGGGCGACGCGTGGAGCTACCGCGGGGCCATGCTCGTGCCGATGGTGTTGGTGCTGGTGACGTTGGTGTACGCCCGCTCGTTCGCGCCGCAGGAGGGCCGGTACGGTGACGGGCATGAGCGGGCGCGCACAGCTGATGTGGGACGAGGCAGTAACGGGCTATGACTTCGGCCGGGACCATCCGATGGACCCGGTCCGGCTCGCCCTGACCCGGAGACTCGTCGACGCCTTCGGGCTCGACAAGGACGTGGATGTGGTGGCGGCCAAGCCCGCCGGTGATTCGACGTTGCGGCTCGTTCACCGGGAGGACTACGTCGAGGCGGTGAAGGCCGCCTCGGCCGATCCGGATGCGGCGGACGGGGCGTACGGGCTGGGCACGATGGATGATCCTGCCTTTGCCGGGATGCATGAGGTGTCCGCGTTGATCGCGGGGCAGTCGGTGGGGGCGGCGGAAGCTGTGTGGGCGGGGGACGCGCTGCACGCCGTGAACTTCTCTGGTGGGTTGCATCACGCCATGCCGGGGGCTGCCTCCGGGTTCTGTATTTACAACGACGCCTCGCTCGCCATTGCCCGGCTGTTGGAGCTGGGGGCCGAGCGGGTCGCGTACGTCGATGTCGATGTGCATCACGGGGACGGGGTCCAGGCGGCGTTCTGGGAGGACCCCCGGGTGCTGACGATCTCCCTGCACGAGCATCCCCGGACGCTGTTCCCGCAGACCGGCTGGCCGGAGGAGACCGGGGCCGGGAAGGGGGAGGGCTCGGCGGTCAATGTGGCGCTGCCGGCCGGTACCGGGGACGCGGGGTGGCTGCGGGCCTTCCACGCCGTCGTACCCGAGTTGATCGCGGACTTCCGGCCGCAGGTGCTGGTGACTCAGCACGGGGCCGACACGCACTTCGAGGACCCGCTCGCGCATCTCGCCGTGTCGCTCGACGCGCAGCGGGCTGTGCAGGTCGCCTGTCATGAGCTGGCGCACGAGTACGCGGACGGGAAGTGGGTCGCGCTCGGCGGGGGTGGTTATGCCGTGGTGGAGGTGGTGCCGCGGTCCTGGACGCATCTCGTCGCGATCGCCGCGGGGCGGGAGATCTCGCCCGAGGCCGTGATCCCTGAGGGGTGGCGGCAGGAAGCGTTCGCGCGGACGCGGGAGTTGGGGCCGCAGCGGATGACGGATGGGCGGTGGCCGGTGGTCTACGCCGACTGGGAGTCGGGGTATGACCCCGCCGACCGTCTTGACCAGGCGGTTCTGGCTACTCGGCGGGCGGTGTTTCCGTTGCGGGGGTTGTTGGCTTAGGTCTCCGGTGGTTGTGCGGGTGGGGGCGGGTATCGCGAGGATTTTCGCCCCCGCCGCCCCTACCCGTCCCATCCCTGGGGGCTGCCGCCCCCAGACCCCCGCTTCGGCCTGGACGGCCTCGTCCTCAAACGCCGGACGGGCTGAGAGCGGCGGCCTGCGTTGAGAGGGGGCCGGACGGGCTGGATTTGCCCGTCCGGCGCTGGATGCGAGGCCTGGTGCGTCAGCCGCAGTGGCCGGAGTCGCCGCCCTTGGCCGTGCCGATGACGCCCTGCCACACGGCGCAGTAGCCGCGGGCGGACATGTAGACGGGGCCGGCGTACGACGTGTACTGGCCGCTGTCGACGACCGGGTTGTGCTCCTCGTCGATGTCGATGTTGAGCTCGACGGCCATGAAGATCTTCGCGCCCGGGGTGTTGCGGATGGTCACGGCGCAGTTCTTGCCGGTCGACTCGTTCCAGGTCAGGAAGACCTTGCCGACGTTGCCGACCGGCGTGGAGTCGATGACCTTGTAGCCGGTGCCGCAGGCGCCGTTGTAGGTGGCGGTGGCCGCTGCCGCCTTGGTGGTTGTGGCCGCCGAGGCCGGAGCCGTGGCGGCGACCGTGCCGCCGAGGGCCAGGACGGTGAGTGCGGCGGCGGTCGTGGTGCGACGGGACAGCTTCATGGTGGTGTTCCCCCAGTTGATGTTGCTGGTCAACTCGCTTGGGACGGTTGGTCGTTCCGTCCACGCAAGGTGAGACCCGGGAACCCGTACGACAGTTGTGGTCGCTTTTGTCACTGTCCTGTCACCGGTGTTACGCCAACGGTGCGGTGTTCCGGGCGTTCCCGCCGTGGGCGGTCCCCGCGTCCGTCACCATCGCTCCCGTGTTGAGCACCGGCGCGCTCCGCGCGCATCTGCTGGCCGCCCGGCTGGCCGGACCCGTGGCCACCTCGCGGGAGGAGAGCCTGCGGAGTTATCGGGCCTTCGCCGCTCGTGACCCCCGGGTGCTGATCGGACTCGATCCCGAATGGACATGGGGACAGCGGGACTTGATCGGTCTCATGGCCGACAAGTGCGGGGTTTCGGCCGACCCGAGACATGTTTCCGGGCATGATGTGATCGACCCGGAGCGGACCCTGACCGCTCTGGACGCCTTCGCCGACCGCCTGGGTGCGGTGGCTGAGCGCAACGGACCGGTGCTCCTCGGCACCGGACATCCGCACCGACTGCTCGGGTTCTACGCCGCGTTGGCGGACGCGCTGTCGGCGGCGGGATGTGCTGTTCTCACCTCCGCGCATGGTCGCTCTGTCGACATAACGACCCGGTTCGGTCTACGCACGTACAACCTTGCCTACGTACGAGGTGTCGCGCTCGTCCGCGATCCGGGCCCCGAACGCCCCGGTTGTGAGCCCGGCGCACACACGCACTCACCGCTCCCGGTTCGTACCGTGCTGAGTGCGGCGGCGGAGGCCGGCGGGGTGCTTCCGGAGCTGGTGATCGGGGACCATGGATGGGTCTGCGGAGCAGGTCAGCTGGGGTTCGAGGCCATTGGGCTCGCTGACACCGATGACCCCGCGCTGTTCGTGGGGGAGGCCGAGGGGTCGGTGTCCGTGGCAGTTCCACTTGATGACGCCGTGCGGTCCGATTACTACCGGCCGCTTACCCGCTACGTACTCAATCGAGCGTGTCTGTCACAGTAGGCCGCCGATGGCCGCCGATGGGTGCACCTCTTCCCCACTCGCATCACACGCCCCTACATTGGGGAGTGAGCACGCAACGACGAAGAGTCACCGGAAGGGGAAGCCGGTGACCGTCGAGTGCGGAAGGTTCAGGTGTGTCATGGCTGCAGCTGGCGAGAGGCCTCTGAACGAGGTTCAGTTCCTTACCGTGGCGGAAGTCGCCTCGGTGATGCGAGTGTCGAAGATGACCGTGTACCGATTGGTGCACAGCGGTCATCTGCCCGCTATCCGGGTGGGGCGGTCCTTCCGCGTCCCCGAGCAAGCGGTACACGAGTACCTTCGCGAGAGTTATGTGGGGGTGGAGACAGCCTGAGGCGATACCTCGATTACGACCTCAGCGCTCGGACGGGTAGGCTGGCCCCTTGTAGGTCGTATGGGCCCATGATGCCCAGCACCGAGTGATGAGAAGTGAGCGAGGGTAGTCGTGGGCTCTGTTATCAAGAAGCGGCGCAAGCGGATGGCTAAGAAGAAGCACCGCAAGCTGCTGAAGCGCACGCGCGTGCAGCGTCGTAACAAGAAGTAGGCGACGCGGCGCCGCAGATGCGTCTCCTGTGGCCCCCCACCGGTTTCCGGTGGGGGGCCACAGTTATGTTCCGGACTTTCGTGGGTCTGGCGGTCATCACAGCGCAACACCGAACCGCTAGGTTGGCCGCACACGGGTAACTCAGAAGGAAGGCGCTGATCTTGGGGAAGGTCGTGCTCGTGACCGGAGTGGCCCGTCAGCTGGGGGGCCGTTTCGTACGACGGATTCAGCGTGACCCACAGGTGGACCGGGTGATCGCCGTGGACGCGGTCCCGCCCGGGCATCACCTCGGGGGCGCGGAGTTCATCCAGGCCGACATCCGGCAGCCCACCATCGCGCGGGTGCTCGCCGAGTCGGGCGCCGACACGGTCGTCCACATGGACGTGACGGGCACCGCGCTGGGCAGCGGCAGCCGGACCACGGTCAAGGAGACCAACGTCATCGGCACGATGCAGCTCCTCGGCGCCTGCCAGAAGTCACCGGTCGTCAAGCGCCTGGTGGTGAAGTCCAGCACCAACGTCTACGGCTCCGCCCCGCGCGACCCGGCCGTCTTCACCGAGACGACCCCGCCGAAGTCCCTGCCGAGCGGCGGCTTCGCCAAGGACACCGTCGAGGTCGAAGGGTACGTACGAGGCTTCGCCCGGCGCCGGCCCGACGTCGCCGTGTGCGTGCTGCGGTTCGCCAACATCCTTGGTCCTACGGCGGATTCGCCGCTCGCTTCGTACTTCTCGCTGCCGGTCCTGCCGACCGTGTTCGGCTACGACCCGCGGCTGCAGTTCGTGCACGAGGACGACATGATCGAGGTCATGCGGATCGCCTCGCACGATCCGGACCGGGGCACGCTCAACAGCGGCACCTTCAACATCGCCGGGGACGGCGTCCTGCTGCTCTCCCAGTGCTCCCGGCGGCTGGGCCGCCCGACCGTGCCACTGCTGTTGCCGGCGGTCACCTGGGCCGGTTCCCTGGTGCGGACGCTGGGCATGACGGACTTCTCCCCGGAACAGATCCGGCTGCTCACCCACGGCCGGGTCGTGTCGACGGTGCAGATGCGCGAGACCCTGGGGTACCAGCCCAAGTACACGACCGCCGAGACCTTCGCGGACTTCGCGCGCGGTCAGGGTCCGGGGCTGCTGCCGCCGGAGGCCCTCGCGGGGGCCGTCGACCGGATCGCCGCGCTGTCCCGGCCGGACAGTGGCCACCCCCCGACGCCGAGCGCCAACTGAGGAGCGCATCAACGATGGCGGATGCCAAGGTCATTCCGTTCGACGACGACCGGTCCCGCGCGGGTGCCGTGCAGCGGCCACAGCGGCGCCGGAGCACGGGACACCGGCGCAAGAACGGCGAACCCGCGCTGGTCCGTGAGGTCCAGCCCCTGCCGGGCCGGGACTTCGCGCAGGATGATGTTCCTGTGACGCGTGAGGAACAAGAGCCGGAGCAGCCGCAGGACGAGGGCGGCCAGGTCGGTCAGAGCGGCCAGGGGGGCCTGGAGCGCCGTATCGCCCATGGCCTGTCCTTCCTGCGCCGCCGGCTGACCGGGGACTACGAGGTCGACGACTTCGGCTACGACGAGGAGCTGACCGACGAGGTCCTCATGCCGGCGCTGCGCCCGCTGTACGAGAAGTACTTCCGGGTCGAGGTGAAGGGCATCGAGAACATCCCGGCGGAGGGTGGCGCGTTGATCGTCGCCAACCACTCCGGGACGATTCCGCTGGACGGCGTGATGATGCAGATCGCCGTCCATGACAACCACCCCGCGAGTCGCCATCTCCGGCTTCTCGCGGCGGACCTGGTGTTCATGCTGCCGGTCGCCAACGAGCTGGCCCGCAAGGCCGGTCACACGCTCGCCTGCGCGGAGGACGCGGAACGGCTGCTGGGGCGCGGTGAACTGGTCGGGGTGATGCCGGAGGGCTTCAAGGGCATCGGCAAGCCGTTCAGCGAGCGCTACAAGCTCCAGCGCTTCGGGCGGGGCGGCTTCGTCTCGACGGCGCTGCGCAAGGGTGTGCCGATCATCCCGTGCTCGATCGTCGGGGCCGAGGAGATCTACCCGATGATCGGCAACTCCAAGACGCTGGCCCGGATCCTGGGCTTCCCGTACTTCCCGATCACGCCGACCTTCCCGTGGCTTGGCCCGCTCGGCGCGATCCCGCTGCCCACGAAGTGGACGATCCAGTTCGGCGAGCCGATCCCCACGGACGGCTATCCGCCGGAGGCGGCCGAGGACCCGATGCTCATGTTCAACCTCACCGACCAGGTGAGAGAACAGATCCAGCACACGCTGTACAAGCTGTTGGTGCAGCGGCGGTCGGTGTTCTTCTGAGGGCTGCGGCTTCTTCGCGGGCTGCGTCTGAGAAACCTGACGATTGCCTGGCCGCAACGGCAGGGCGCTCGGGGGCAGTGACTCGGCCAGCGTCGAGCCGACGGACGGAGTCCGGCGCAGCCGTGCGAAGCCCGCGGAGCGGTGCGAGGGCGGCAATGTAAATGGTCGCGATGCTGATGTTCAACCTCACCGACCAGGTGAGAGAACAGATCCAGCACACGCTGTACAAGCTGTTGGTGCAGCGGCGGTCGGTGTTCTTCTGAACATACGGCTGTGCGGCTACGAGGGAGTCCCCGTAGCCGCACAGGTCGTGACCGCCTAGTTGGCGTCCTCGCTGTCGATGCCCAAGCCGGGCAACAGGCCCGGCAGGAGCGGCGGAAGCGTGACGTCCGGTTCGGTGATTGAGGGCTTGCTGGTGGACGGGGAGGCCGTGCCGGAGGACTTCGGGGGGTCCAGGAGGCCGCCCGTGTTGCCGCCGAGGAGGCCGTCGCCGGTGGTGGCGGACTCGCTGGGGGTGCTGGAGTGGCTGGTCTCCGCGGAGCCGTCGGTCGTGCTCGGTGCCGTCGAGCGGTGGGAGCCCGTCGAGCCGGTGGACTCCGTGCCCGGAGCCCGGTGTCTGCCGGTGCCGCCGCCGGTTTTGGCCGGGGGCTGCGGAAGCAGTGACTGGAGCGGGGCGACCTCTTCGTCTATGGCGTCGAAGACCGAGGAGACCTGGTCGCTGACGTCGCCGAGCTGGACGGGGAGGCGGTCGCGCAGGGCGCCCCAGGCCTCGCGGTGCGAGCGGGAGAACGCGGAGAGGGCCTGGATGGGGCCCAGCGAGTTCGGGTCCTGCTCGTACGCCTCGTGCAGCAGGCGGTGGCCCTCGGACGCGTCGTGCGTCATCCCGGACAGCGTGCGGCGGATCTCGCCGAGCTGCTCGTGGTCGAGGTGGCCGCTTCGGTCCCGCTCGATCAGCCGGCGTGCCTCGCTCAGGCGGTTGGACGCCTGGTCGAGGTAGGCCACTCCGCGCTGGTCGTCGCCGTCGGACAGGTAGTTGAGCTTGAAGTCCTCGATGCCGCGCTTCAGGCCGTACAGCCCGTCGCCCGGCAGGGCGTCCGAGCTGGCGGCGGCGACTCCGCCGAAGGCTCCGGCGGCGACTCCGACGCTCAGGCCGCCGGCCGCGAGGCCCTTGGTGAGCCGGGACCGCGGTCGCAGTTTGCCCAGTCCGGTGGCCCGGTGGGTGCCCCGGGACCGGTGGGATCGCTGCTCCGGTACCGAAGGTTCTGGTGCCTCGCCTCCTTGCAGCATGGCCTCGAACGCGGCGACCAGCTGAGCCCGCTGGACGACCTTGACCTCGGGGTCCAGCACGGGTTTGGGCAGCTCGCCGAGACCGGTGGCGAAGGCCAGCATGCGGCCCCGCTCGGTCTGTTCCGCAGCAGCCGGGGCCGGTGCCGGTCCTTCGGACTGCTCGGCCGCCGTGCCCCGGTCGGACTGCTCCTCTTCCAGGGCCTGGGCGAAGGCGTTCGCCCGCCGGTGCGCCGATACGTTCGCGATCACTGGCGGCACCTCCTCTCGCGTCATGACGGTCGACTCCCCAGGGGGTCCTGAGGGTTGCACAGCCTGACCACATCCACACGATCGAGTGATCGGAGAGGGTCAGGGTGTGACCACAGGGAGCCTGTATCCCGCACAACGAGTGGCGCGGCACTTGGGTTACGGACGGCGGATGATCCGACCGCGAACTCAACGGACTTTCACTGAGCGCGAGTTGGGCGTTACCGAGCGTGTGCCGTCAGCGGGCGTCGTCCGGGAGGAGCCGGGCGAGAGTGCGCACGGCCCGGTACTGGAGGGTCTTGATCGCACCCTCGTTCTTGCCCATCACCCGGGCGGTCTCCGCGACGGAGAGGCCCTGGAGGAAGCGGAGCGTGACGCACTCCTGCTGCTGGGGGTTGAGCCGTCGTACGGCGTCGAGGAGGGCGGCGTTCGAGAGGGACTCCAGGACGGAGTCCTCGGGGGAGCGCGCGACCTCGTTGGCGTCGAGCATCTCGCCGGTGGTCACTTCCAGCCGGAAGCGGCTCGACTTGAAGTGGTCCGCCACGAGGTTGCGGGCGATGGTCACCAGCCAGGCGCCGAAGTCGCGGCCCTGCCAGGTGAAGGTGCCGATGCGGCGCAGGGCGCGCAGAAAGGTCTCGCTGGTGAGGTCCTCGGCGGTGGCTTTGCCTCCCACTCGGTAGTAGATGTACCGGTACACAGTGTCGCTGTACTGGTCGTAGAGGCGGCCGAAGGCGTCGGCTTCGCCGGCCTGGGCACGCTCCACGAGGTCCATCATCCGGGCGCTGTCGCTGTCAGCGGCCGGACGGCGTGCGGTGGCGGCGCCGGCCGAGCGCCCTCGTCTGCCCACCGCGGCGCCACCGTCGGCCAGTGCGTAGCACGGACCGACGGGTGCGGTGGTGGCGAAGGCGGCGGGGACGGCGTACGCGGTGGGGACGAAGCCGCGCAACAGGTCTTGGACCGTTGCGCGCAGCGTAGCCAGGCCCGAGGCGTCAACCCCGACGTGTGGGTACACGGGACTCCCAGAGGCAGAGCTTCCATCACGTGCAGTACCGGAACGTTCACCCGTCGTAGCGACAGAGAGGTGCCGGATTGCGTCTGAGGAGAATAACGCTTCGTGCAGGCGCTGCTACACCCAGTTGCTCAAATCATCGATTACGTCGCTTCTGTAACCGATTGACGCTCGATCAAGTACCGCAGAGTGAACGGTTGTTGATCAGAACAGTCCGAATTCAGTCAGGGAGCAGGGCGTGTTGTGGCCGTGTGCAGCCAACGTGACTGGACAGGGGGTTACGCGGGTACGTTCCGTGGATTGGCTGTGTTTACCGCGTCACCGGCGTCGGCGATGCAATGCGATCGCCGCGGCCGTGCCGCCCGCCACCGCGCCCACGCCGGCCGCCGCCGGGATGCCGACCTTGGCCGCCTTGCGGGCCGTTCGGTAGTCGCGCAGCCGCCAGTCCAGCTGTCGCGCGTGCTTGCGCAGCTTGGCGTCCGGGTTGATGGCGTAGGGGTGCCCGACCAGCGAGAGCATCGGGATGTCGTTGTGCGAGTCGCTGTACGCGGCGCACCGGGAGAGGTCCAGGCCCTCCGCCGCGGCGAGCGCCTTGACCGCCTCCGCCTTCGCGGGGCCGTGCAGCGGTTCGCCGACCAACTTGCCGGTGTAGACGCCGTCGACGGACTCGGCGACCGTGCCGAGCGCGCCGGTGAGGCCGAGGCGGCGGGCGATCACGTTGGCGATCTCCACCGGGGCCGCTGTGACGAGCCACACCTTCTGGCCCGCGGCGAGGTGCGCCTCGGCGAGGGCGCGGGTGCCGGGCCAGATGCGCTCGGCCATGTACTCGTCGTAGATCTCCTCACCGATCGACTGGAGTTCGGCGACGCGGTGGCCCTTGACGATGGACAGCGCGGAGTCGCGCGCCTCCTGCATGTGCTCGGGGTCCTCGGAGCCGGCGAGCCTGAACCAGGCCTGCTGCCAGGCGAACTTGAGGAGGTCGCGGGTCTCGAAGAACTTCCGTTTGTGCAGGCCGCGGCCGAAGTGGAAGATCGACGCGCCCTGCATGACGGTGTTGTCGAGGTCGAAGAAGGCGGCTGCTCTGTCGTCGCCGAGGACCGGGAACTCCGGTTCCTGCGTTGCTTCTTTCGCGAGGGCGTCCTCTATGTCCTGGACATCCTGCGACGACTTGCGCGCTGCCTCCGCAGAGGCCTCGCCTGCCAACACGCTCCGCGCCGTGGCGGAGCGCCTACGGGGAGTGAGCCATCCGAGAGCGGCCATGTCGTGAGCATAGCCAGTTTGTTCGGTGGTTCCGGAGCCGAGAGGTTCGGAGGCTGTGAACTCTCCGCGACCGGGCCGTTAAAGAAGTGCACCGGTGGCGCGAGAATGGTGTGCATGAGTCATCTCGTCACCCTCATCCGCAAGCCCGGCTGTCATCTCTGCGAGGACGCGCAGCTCGTCGTGGAGAAGGTCTGCGCCGACCTCGGGGTCCCCTGGGAGGAGAAGGACATCACCGAGGACCAGCGACTGCACGACGAGTACTGGGAGCAGATTCCGGTCGTCCTGATCGATGGGAAACAGCACACCTTCTGGCGGGTGGACGAGGGCCGGCTGCGCCGGGAACTGACCAAGTAGTTCAATGCGCACCCGAACGTCGCTTAGGATCGACGGCGGTTTGGTCTCGGGGGCGGGAATTACGAGGAGTGTGGCGGTTTTGCCCCCTGGAATACGCCTGGGACGCCTGTGCGTGACCCCGGTCACGTTGCCCGGGCAAATCGGACACCATCTTTGTGCACGCGTTCACAAAGACATAGCCTGCTTTCGACGGGGCGGTCTGGGTTCGTGTGACCGCCCACAGCCCCGCTCTACCCGCAGGAGCACCGTGGCAACTGGCCGAACTCACCGACCGGCGACCCGCAGCCGAGGGATTCCCGAGGCCACCGTCGCCCGTCTCCCGCTGTACCTCCGCGCGCTGACCGGACTCTCGGAGCGCTCGGTACCCACGGTCTCCTCCGAGGAGCTCGCCGCCGCCGCGGGCGTCAACTCCGCGAAGCTGCGCAAGGACTTCTCCTACCTCGGCTCCTACGGCACCCGTGGTGTGGGCTACGACGTCGAGTACCTCGTCTACCAGATCTCCCGCGAACTGGGCCTGACCCAGGACTGGCCGGTCGTGATCGTCGGTATCGGAAACCTCGGCGCCGCCCTCGCCAACTACGGCGGGTTCGCCTCCCGCGGCTTCCGCGTCGCCGCCCTCATCGACGCCGATCCGGCGATGGCCGGCAAGCCCGTCGCGGGCATCCCGGTGCAGCACTCGGACGAGCTGGAAAAGATCATCAGCGACAACGGCGTCTCGATCGGCGTCATCGCCACCCCCGCCGGTGCCGCCCAGCCGGTGTGCGACCGCCTCGTGGCCGCCGGTGTGACCTCCATCCTGAACTTCGCGCCGACCGTGCTGACCGTCCCGGACGGCGTCGACGTCCGCAAGGTCGACCTCTCCATCGAGCTGCAGATCCTCGCCTTCCACGAGCAGCGCAAGGCCGGCGAGGAGGCCGCCGCCGCAGCCGACGGCGCGCACCCGGCCGCCACACGCCGTGGCGACTCCACCGAGCAGGGCCCTGACGGGGACGTCCCCGCCGTGATGCCGGCATGAGTCTTCTCGTCGTCGGGCTGAGCCACCGCAGCGCGCCGGTCAGTGTCCTGGAGCGGGCCACGCTCAACGCGGACGCCCAGATCAAACTGCTGCAGGACACGGTCGCCGCCGAACCGGCCACCGAGGCCGCGGTGTTGGCCACCTGCAACCGCATCGAGCTCTATGCCGACGTGGACAAGTTCCACGCGGGCGTCGCCGAACTGTCCACGCTGCTGGCCCAGCACAGCGGCGTCGGCCTGGACGAGCTCACTCCTTATCTCTACGTGCACTACGAGGACCGGGCCGTCCACCACCTCTTCTCGGTGGCCTGCGGCCTCGACTCGATGGTGGTCGGTGAGGGCCAGATCCTCGGCCAGATCAAGGACTCGCTGGCCAAGGCGCAGGAACTGCACTCCGCCGGGCGGCTGTTGAACGACCTGTTCCAGCAGGCTCTGCGCGTCGGCAAGCGCGCCCACTCCGAGACCGGCATCGACCGCGCGGGCCAGTCCCTGGTCACCTTCGGCCTTCAGCAGCTCTCCTCCGGTACGCCGGTGGAGGCCTGGGCGAAGGGGAAACGCGCCCTGGTCATCGGCGCCGGCTCCATGTCGTCGCTGGCCGCCGCGACCCTCGCCCGCGCCGGCGTCGCCGAGATCGTCGTCGCCAACCGCACCTCCGACCGCGCCGAGCGGCTCGCCCAGATCATCACCGAGAGCCCCGAAACGGACGTGTCGGCCCGCGCGGTACCGATGGAGTCGGTGCCGTTCGAGCTGACACGTGCCGATGTCGCCGTGTCCTGCACGGGCGCGACGGGGCTGGTCCTGACGGCCGAGACGGTCGCGGGGTCGGTCGAGGGCCGGGTGTCGCAGGACGCGGCGGTCGGTCGTACGGCGGTGCAGGACGACGTACGCGAAGAACTTCCGCCGACCTCCGTCGGGGCCGAGGACGGCTGTCCGCTGGACCTCTCCGCGGTGCAGGCGGCGACCGGCTTCTCCGTGCTGGGGGAGGCCGCCGTGGCCGGCATGGACGCGGCGACGCTGGAGCAGCACGCGGCCTGGGCCGGCGGCACGGCCGTCGACCGGCGTGAGGCGGCCCGTCGTACGCCCGAGGCCGAGGCGGAG
>NZ_JAWOAI010000237.1:0-14904 GCF_033194735.1 Streptomyces sp. W16 | reverse complement strand
CGCCCGCGCTCCAGGTCCCGTACGGCGAACACGACGTGCGCGCCCGCGCGGGCCAGCTCGGCGGCGGCGGCGAAGCCGATACCGCTGTTGGCGCCGGTGACGACCGCCGTCCGGCCGGAGAGGTCGGGGATCCGGCTCGCGTCCCACTTGGCCGCCTTGCCGACGCCCTTGCCGCTGTCCTTGCCACTGATGGTCTTGTCCGTCTTGTCCATGCTCCCAATGTAGGCAACGACTACAATGCTGTCAATGACAACAATGATGTCGTCGGCAACAATGCTGGCGCCGACTACATCGGGATACGATGGTTCGCATGCCTGTACGCCCCTATCACCACGGAGACCTGCGCTCCGCCCTGCTCGCGAGCGCGGAGCGCACCCTGCTGGAGAAGGGCGTCGCGGCCCTGTCCCTGCGCGAACTCGCCCGGGACATCGGGGTCAGCCATGCCGCCCCCGGCCGCCACTTCAAGGACAAGCAGGCCCTCGTCGACGCGCTGGCCCTGTCCGGCTTCGAGCGCATGGCCCAGGTGCTGAACGGCGCGGACACCCCGGCGCTGCCACTGGAGGAGCGCCTCACCGCGCTGGCGAAGGCGTACGTGCACTTCGCCACGTCCAACGCGGAGCTGCTCGAAGTCATGTACTCGCGCAAGCACGACCCGGACATCTCCGAGCAGTTGAGGGCAGCCGTCGAGAGCACGACGGTCCCGTTCGTGCGGATCATCACCGACGCCCAGGAGCGCGCCGAGATCGTCGCCGGCGACCCCTGGACCGTCGGCCTGGTGGTCGGCGCCGCGCTGCACGGCACGGCGTCGTTCGCGGCCCAGGGCACACTCACCCCGGAGGCCGCGGTCGCCGGCATCCCGACCCTGGTCCACCACCTGCTGCACGGCCTCAAGCCCCGCGAGAACGAGCGGTGAGCGACAACTACTTGACGGTGATTCCGACCGACCCGCACTGGCAACCCGACCGGGCCGCCGCGGACCACGCCAAGGCCGCCCTGTCCGACCTGCTCCCCGACGCCGACGCCCGCCGCGGCCTCAAAGCCACCTGGCACGACACCGTCGAGCTGGTCCACTGCGGCGCGAACCTGACGACGATCCGCTGCCCGCACTGCGGCGCGGAAGCCGGCGACTGGTGGGGCGAAGCCGTTCAGGAGTGTTACGACGCCGGCTTTTCCACACTCCTGGTCACGGCCCCCTGCTGCGGCGCCGAGACATCACTCAACGAGCTGGCCTACGACTGGCCGATGGGCTTCGCGAGCTTCAGGATCGAGGCCCTGTACCCGAACCGGGGATGGCTGACCGCGGAGGAACTGGCCTCCGTCACAGCCGCGCTCGGGCATCCGCTGCGCCAGCTCCTCAGGCATTTCTAGCCCACCTCCGGCGCACCCCCACAACGCCCCCGACTCCCCCTCCCCGACGCTTGTCAACGCGCGTCACGCTGTGGAGTTCCCGTGGAGAGAGTCAAGCCCGGGCCATCGCCACGCCATCCCGGCGCCATTGATCAGCAATCCCCCAACCCCCTTGAGTAACGCGGAAGTCAGAGTTCCGGAATCCACCTTGTTGTCACGTACTCAACAAGAGATGGTCGTCGCGGGCCGCCGCCCCCACCGGGAACCTCACCGGTGGACCCCCCACCCGCAGCCCTCTGCCAACCCCTCTCTGGAGGCTGTACGTTGCGTACGTCACCGCTCAACTCCCCCCACATACGCGGCAACTGGCGAAGAATCGGTTCTGCCGCCGCCGCGACCGCCGCGCTCCTGATCGCCGGACTCGGCACCGCGGCCCACGCGAGCGCCGCCGCGGACACCACCGCGAGCACCAAGAAGGTCAGCGCCAAGGCCATCGCCGCACAGGTCGCCAAGGCCCATGTGCAGTACGAGAAGGCCGCCTGCGGCGCCACCCCGAAGAAGGGGTTCGCCGCCTGTAACGCCCTCCGTGTCACCGGCGGCACCACCGCCTTCATGGAGAAGCAGGCCGCGCTGAAGGGCATCGCGCCCAAGACCATCTCCCCGAAGGCCGCCTCCGCCGACCCCACCGGCTACGGCCCCTCGGACATCCAGTCCGCCTACGGCCTGGCGAGCGCCGCCTCCGCCAACGGCTCCGGCGAGACCGTCGCGATCGTCGACGCCTACGACGACCCGAACGCCGCCGCCGACCTCGCGACCTACCGCTCGTACTACGGCCTCTCGGCCTGCACGGTCGCCAACGGCTGCTTCACCAAGGTCAGCCAGACCGGCTCGACGACCTCCCTCCCGACCGCCGACAGCGGCTGGGCGGGCGAGGAGTCCCTCGACCTCGACATGGTCAGCGCGACCTGCCCGAACTGCAACATCCTCCTGGTCGAGGCCAAGTCGGCGAGCGACGCCAACCTGGGCACCGCGGTGAACGAGGCCGTCAAGCTGGGCGCCAAGTTCGTCTCGAACTCCTACGGCGGCTCGGAGTCCTCCTCCGACACGACGTACGACACCTCGTACTACAAGCACGCGGGCGTCGCCATCACCGCGAGCGCGGGCGACGAGGCCTACGGCGCCGAGTACCCGGCCGGTTCGCGGTACGTCACCTCGGTCGGCGGCACCGCCCTCAAGACCTCCTCGAACAGCCGCGGCTGGACCGAGAGCGTCTGGAAGACCAGCAGCACCGAGGGCACCGGCTCCGGCTGCTCCGCGTACGACGCGAAGCCCACCTGGCAGACCGACACGGGCTGCACCAAGCGCATGATCTCCGACGTCTCCGCGGTCGCCGACCCGGCCACGGGCGTCTCCGTCTACGACACCTACGGCTCCGACGGCACCGGCTGGGGCACCTACGGCGGCACCAGCGCCTCGTCCCCGATCATCGCCTCGGTCTACGCCCTCGCCGGCACCCCGGGCACCAGCGACTACCCGGCCTCGTACCCCTACGCCGCGGCCGGCACCTCCGCCCTGAACGACGTGACGAGCGGCAACAACGGCTCCTGCTCCACGTCGTACTTCTGCACCGCCACCTCGGGCTACGACGGCCCGACCGGCTGGGGCACCCCGGAGGGCATCTCGGCCTTCACCGGCTGACGCACTCCCGCAGAGCCTCCCCGTCGGGTCACGGGGAGCCGCCGGTAAGAGGGGGACGTGGGGTCCCCTTGGCGGAGCAAGTGGCAACGGGCCGCGGCAACCAGCCGCGGCCCGTTCGCCGTTCCACAGCCGCCGACTCCCATGAAAAACCTGTGGGTTTGGTAAAGAGCCAGACCCTGTTCGGTAAGCCGGAAGTCAGGATTCCAGCAGCCCCTTGTTGTCGCGTACTCAACAAGAGATGGTCATCGCGGGCCGCCCCCCACCGCCGGGGAAACCGCACCGGCGACACGCACCCGCACCGCCCCTGTTCCACCAACTCAGGAGGCTGCACCTTGCGTACCACGACCCCCAACTCCCCCCACACGCACGGTAGATGGCGCCGCATAGGGTCCGCCGCCGTAGCCACCGCCGCACTCGTCTTCACCGGCCTCGGCACCGCCGTACAGGCCGACGCGGCATCGAGCGCCACCACCTCCACCGCGGTGACGTACGCCGCGACCCCCTGTGCAACCCCCAAGCACACGGGCGATCTCACCTGCAAGTCCTACCGCGTCACCGGCGGCCTCACCGCCTTCCAGAAGATGCAGGCCGCGAAGACCGGCATCACCCCCAAGGCCGCCGACGCGACGACCCCCTCCGGCTACAGCCCCACCAACCTCCGCTCCGCCTACGGCCTGACCTCCGCCGCCGCCTCCAACGGCTCCGGTGAGACGATCGCGATCGTCGACGCGTACAACGACCCGAACGCCGAGGCCGACCTCGCCACCTACCGTTCGTACTACGGCCTTTCGGCCTGCACGACGGCCAACGGCTGCTTCAAGAAGGTCAGTCAGACCGGCTCCACCACCTCGCTGCCCTCCAGCGACGCGGGTTGGTCCGAGGAGATCTCCCTCGACCTCGACATGGCCTCCGCGATCTGCCCGCTGTGCAACATCACCCTCGTCGAGGCCACCAGCGCCAGCTACGCCAACCTCGGCACCGCCGAGAACGAGGCCGTAGCCCTCGGCGCCAAGTTCGTCTCCAACAGCTACGGCGGCTCGGAGTCCTCCTCCCAGACGACGTACGACACCTCGTACTACAACCACGCGGGCGTGGCCATCACCGTCTCCTCCGGTGACAGCGCCTACGGCGCCGAGTACCCGGCAACGTCCCGGTACGTGACGGCAGTCGGCGGCACCAAGCTCTCCACCTCCTCCACCACCCGCGGCTGGACCGAGGCCGTCTGGCGCACCTCCAGCACCGAGGGCACCGGCTCCGGCTGCTCCTCCTACGACGCCAAGCCCACCTGGCAGACCGACACCGGCTGCACCAAGCGCATGGAGTCCGACGTCTCCGCCGTCGCCGACCCCGCCACCGGCGTCTCCGTCTACGACTCCTACGGCGTCACCGCCGGCTGGTACACCTTCGGCGGCACCAGCGTCTCCGCCCCGATCATCGCCGGCGTCTACGCCCTCGCCGGCACCCCCGCCAGCGGCACCTACCCGGCGCAGTACCCCTACGACTACGCGGGCACCTCGTCCCTCAACGACGTGACGAGCGGCTACAACGGCTCCTGCTCGACGGCGTACTTCTGCA
The DNA here is from genome assembly GCF_033194735.1 of Streptomyces sp. W16. NCBI lineage: Bacteria > Bacillati > Actinomycetota > Actinomycetes > Kitasatosporales > Streptomycetaceae > Streptomyces > Streptomyces sp. W16. The sequence continues at coordinate 10,284 of NZ_JAWOAI010000237.1, read as the reverse complement.
CCGCCGAGACCGGCTACGACGGCCCGACCGGCTGGGGCACCCCGGAAGGCATCTCGGCCTTCGCCAACTGACGCAGACCTGACCCCCACCCTGAGCTGATCCTCAGTCACATGTCATGCCACCGTGGGTCGTGGGGGCCACACGTGGCATGGGAGAACGGGCCGCGGCATCCAGCCGCGGCCCGTTCATCATGAGAACATCAGCACGAGCAACTCGATAATCAGGGGCTAACGACCGAACCACGCACAGGTTCCGCCCAGGCCTCATTGCCCGGCGTTACCTACCGTGATACACAGAGTGACCGTACGTAGTATTCGTACGAAACTCGCCAACCAATGACGCCAAGTCGACATACGACGGCGCGATTGTCGGCGACAATGATGCCTGACCTCTGCGCACCTGCAGGGGATGCGGAACTACCCACCAGGGGCGGTGACTTACATGCTCTTTGCGGCCGACAAGGGAGACATCAACACCATCATCGGCGGGATCGCTCCGGACTGGGGCCCCTTCGGCAGCCTGGGCAACGAGGCCAAGGTGATGATCGAGGTCGTGATGGCGGTCGCCATCCTCCTCTGTCTCGGAATCGCCGTATGGGGTGCCGCCAAACAGCGCATCGGCGCGACGGCGCTCCGCGACACCTTCAGCGCGGAGCAGGGCAAGGGCCTCATCATCGCCGGGCTGACCGGGGTCTTCATCATCGGCTCCCTAGGCACCCTCTTCACGATCGTGTACGGCATGGCCGTATAGCCGCCGACCTCGACCGCCCGCCCTCTCCCCACCCCACCCGCCCGTCGCGCCCACCGGCTGAGGTTGCGTTTCCCTGATGTCGAGTCACCACACCGCGCCCGCGCGGGAACCAGCACGGCTACCGTCGTACTTCCAGATGTTTCTGGACGACGGCGAAGGGGCGTACCCGGCATGAGTTCCGGAGACGAGCACGAGACCTCCGGCGGTTACGGCGGCACCGGCCAGACCCGAACCCGCTACCCCCAGCCCACCGGTGACGTCTACGGCGGCGCCCGCAAAGGCGGCCGATCCTCCTCCAGAAGCCTGGTCACAGTCGTCGGAGTAGTCGTCCTCCTCATCGCCGCAATCGCCTTCGCGAACCGCGGCGGCAACGACTCCTCCTCCAACGACACGACCACGTCCGGCGGTTCGAAGCCGGACGCGACATCGACGGCAGCGAGCGGGACGAAGCCGGTGGAGACGAAGGCGGGCGGGATTCCCGCCGGGTTCGCGCACAGCCAGCAGGGTGCGGAGAGCGCGGCGACCAACTACGCGACAGTGCTCGTCTCGGCGGACATCCTCAAGCCGGCCCGGCGGACGGAGATCGTGCAGCAGGTCTTCGTCGCCGGCCAGCAGACCGCGCTGCAGAACAGCCTCGACCAGGCCTACTCCAAGGAGTTCCTGAGCAAGCTCGGCCTGGACGGGAACGGCAACGCGAGCGCGGGCAACACCTACGTCTCCCGCACCGTGCCCATCGGCACCAAGGTCACGAGCTACTCGGACACCGCGGCAACGGTGGAAGTCTGGTGCACCGGGCTGTACGGCACGGCCGGCACTGTCTCGACCAACCCGGTGACCAGCGACTGGTTCACCCTGACGCTCCACCTGCGCTGGGCGGACGGCGACTGGAAGGCCGACAGCTTCTCCCAGAAGGACGGCCCGGCCCCTGTCCCCGGCGACAACAAGGCATCGACTGCCGACGAGATGGCCAAGGCCGTCCAGGAGTACGGAGGGTTCACCTATGCCCGGTAGCTCACGTCTCGTGCTCAAGGCCGCGGCCGCCTTCACCGCCGTACAGACCGCTGCCGTGCTGTTGGCCACCCATGCCGTCGCGGCCCCCTCGCCCACCCCGACACCGACAGGGTCGTCGTCGACGGCTCAGCAGTGCAAGCTCCTGGTCGGCGAGGCCAAGGACATCTGCGAGAACGGAAAGAAGGGTTCGGGCTCCACCACCCCCAGCACCACCGACACCCTCGACCCCCTCTCTTCCCTCGCCAAGGGCTGCGCCGAAGCCGCCTCCTGGACCATCGACAAGCTCAGTGTCGCGGTGAAGGACACGGCGAACGTCGACTTCACGAACTCCCGCTTCCTTCAGCAGTACGCCGTCGTCTTCGCCGCGTCCACGATCCTCACGCTCCTCCTGTGGCTCCTCGCGGTGGCCAAGCGCGCGGTCCGAGGCGTCCCCCTCACCACCGCGATCTCCGAGGCCGTCGGCTTCCTCTGGCTCACGGTCATCGCCTCCGCGTTCACACCCCTGATCCTGTACACAGTCGTCTCCGCCACGGACGGCATCTCGGACGTCCTCGCGAAGACGACCGGCAACCAGGACACCTTCTTCGGCAACTTCTCCAACGCCCTCGCCAAGGGCAACAACATCGGCGGCGGCCCGATCATGCTGATCGTCGTCTCCCTGGTCAGCATCCTCGCCGCCGGCGTCCTCTGGCTGGAGCTCGTCATCCGCGCCGCCCTCCTCTACGTCGGCGCCCTCCTCGGCACCGTCGTCTACGCGGGCCTCGTCGACAAGAACCTGTGGGGCCACGTCCGCCGCTGGGCGGGCATCATGATCGCGGTGATCCTGGTGAAACCGGTCATCGTGATCGTCCTCGGCCTGGCCGGCGCGCTGTCCTCCGCCGACGGCCCGGACTCGTTCTCCGCCGTCGTCTCCGGCCTCGCCATCATCCTGCTGGCCATCTTCGCGAGCGCGATGATCTACCGCTTCGTCCCCGGCTTCGGCGACGACATCGCCAACGGCCGCAACAACCGCATCATGCAGGGCGCCGAGAGCAAGGCCGCCGCGGTCATCAGCTCCCCGGCCACCATGGTCGCCCAGGGCATCAAGACCCACAGCGCCCGCACGAACGACGGCGGAGGCGGCGGCCAGTCCTCCGGCGGCGCCCGCCCGTCCAACCCGGTCTCCGGCGGCGTCGCCGCCCACAGCACCCGCCCCTCCTCGGGCGGCGGCGGAGCAGTCCCCAACTCCGCGCCCCCGCCCCGCCAGAGCCCGGCGAACACCCCGCACGCCAGCAACGCCCGCAACAACCGCACGGGAGGTGAAGGGCGTTGACGACAGAGTCCCACCTGTCCCATCCGATCACGCCCCGCCGGACATATCTGATCGGCCGTGCCCGGCCGAACGCGATCGTCGGCAAGAATCGTGAGACCGGCGAGATCGCGCTCATCATCGTGGGCGCGTTCCTCGGCATGATGTGCGGGCTCCTCGTCCCGGTCCTCTCTCTGCGGATCGTGCTGCTGACGGGCTTCCCGATGCTGGCGCTGATGGCGGTCTACGTGCCGTACAAGCGCCGCACGTTCTACAAGTGGTTCGAGATCAACCGCAGTTACAAGCGGACGCTGCGCAACGGCACGACGTACCGCTCCTCCGTCATGGAGGCCGGCGTCCACCTCGACGGACGCGAGGTCGAGATCGGCCCGCCGCCCGGCATCGGCCGCATCAACTGGCTGGCCGCCCCCTTCGGCCCCGACGAGATCGCCGTACTGCTGCACGCCGACCGCCGTACGGTCACCGCGGCCATCGAGATCGAGGGCCCGGGCGTCGGACTGCGCGACAGCGAGGACCAGGAGGCCCTCGTCGACCGCTTCGGCACGCTCCTCAAGCACGTGGCGAACGGCGACGGCTTCGTCACCCGCATCCAGATGCTCGCCCGCACCCTGCCCGCCGACCCGGACGCCCACGCCAAGGACGTCGCCCAGCGCGGCGACGAGAAGGCACTGACGTGGCTGCAACAGTCGTACGACCAACTGCAGTCGATGGTGTCCACCAGCAGCGAGCAGCACCGCGCCTACCTCGTCGCCTGCATGCACTTCAACCGCGAACTCTCCGCCGAGGCCCACGCGATGGCACGCGCGACCCGCCCCCACGCGGGCCGCAAACTCGACCGGGACGCGGGCCTCGCGGTCGTCATGGCGCGCGAGCTGACGGACATCTGCTCCCGACTCCAGGAAGCCGACATCCGCGTACGACAGCCCCTGGGCCAGGGCCGTCTCGCCTCCCTCATCCACTCCATGTACGACCCGGACCACCCCATCGACCACATCCAGGCGATGACGAAGCGCAACGCCTGGCCGGCCGAACTCGACGCCATGGAACCGACGTTCCTCCAGGCGAAGACCCGCGAGTCGTCCACCCGCGAACCGTGGTGCCACGCCACGGCCTGGGTGAAGGAGTGGCCGATGACCCCGGTCGGCGTGAACTTCCTGGCTCCCCTCCTCGTCCACACCCCGGACGTCATCCGCACGGTCGCCGTCACGATGGACCTCGAACCCACCGAAGTAGCCATCGAGCGCATGCTGACCGAGAAGACGAACGACGAGGCCGACGCCTCCCGCGCCGCCAAGATGAACCGCACCGTCGACCCCCGTGACGTGGCCGCCCACGGCCGCATGGACCAGCGCGGCGAGGACCTGGCGAGCGGCGCGGCCGGTGTGAACCTGGTCGGCTACATCACCGTCTCCTCCCGCAACCCCGAGGCCCTCGCGCGCGACAAGCGCACGATAAGGGCGTCCGCCGGCAAGTCGTATCTGAAGCTGGAGTGGTGCGACCGCGAGCACCACCGCGCGTTTGTGAACACACTGCCGTTCGCCACGGGCATCCGGAGGTAGGGCTCAGATGCGGGATCCGCTGTCCGTCCTCACCGACGCCTTCACGTCCTTCCTCTTCGGAAAGATCGAGTCCACCCGCCTCCCGGTCCGCACCTCGACGGGCCAGGCGCAGGCGGTCTATCTGCCCACGGCCGCCCCCGGGTTGGGCGACTCAGGCGTCATCATCGGCCGCGAGGTCTACTCCGGCAAGGGCTACATCTACGACCCCTTCCAGCTCTACGGCCAGCAACTCCCCGCCCCCCACTGGCTGGTGCTGGGCGAGTCGGGCAACGGCAAGTCGGCCCTGGAGAAGACGTACGTCCTACGCCAACTGCGCTTCCGCGACCGCCAGGTGGTCGTCCTGGACGCCCAGGGCGAGGACGGCGTCGGCGAATGGAACCTGATCGCGGAGGAGTTGGGAATAACCCCTATCCGCCTGGACCCAACAGCCGCCCTGGACATGGGAATCCGCCTCAATCCCCTCGACCCCGCGATCACGACGACGGGCCAACTCGCGCTCCTCCGCACGATCATCGAGGTGGCGATGGGCCACGGCCTCGACGAGCGCTCGGGCTTCGCGCTGAAGGTGGCGCACGCCTACGTCAACGAGACGATCGTCGACCGCCAGCCCGTCCTCATGGACATCGTCGAGCAACTACGGCACCCAGAACCGGAGTCGGCCGAGGCGATGAACGTCGCCATAGACGACGTACGGGCATGGGGCCTGGACGTGGCCCTCGTCATCGACCGCCTGGTCGACGGCGACCTGCGCGGCATGTTCGACGGCCCCACGACGGTGGGCATCGACCTCGACGCCCCGCTCATCGTCTTCGACCTGTCCCACATCGACCGCAACTCCATCGCCATGCCCATCCTGATGGCGATCGTCGGCGTCTGGCTGGAGCACACCTGGATCCGCCCCGACCGGAAGAAGCGCATCTTCCTGGTCGAGGAGGCCTGGCACATCATCAACAGCCCGTTCGTGGCCCAACTGTTCCAGCGCCTGCTGAAGTTCGGCCGCCGGCTCGGCCTGTCGTTCGTGGCGGTGGTCCACCACCTGTCGGACGTGGTCGACGGCGCGGCGGCGAAGGAGGCGGCGGCGATCCTCAAAATGGCGTCCACGCGAACGATCTACGCCCAGAAAGCGGACGAAGCACGCGCCACCGGGCGGGTGTTGGGCCTACCACGCTGGGCGGTGGAGATCATCCCCACCCTCACCCCCGGCATCGCGGTCTGGGACGTCAACGGCAACGTCCAGGTGGTCAAACACCTGATCACCGAGACGGAACGCCCCCTCGTCTTCACCGACCGCGCGATGACCCAGTCCTCTCGCGACCACGACCAGGAACTGACCGACGACGCCCTGCGCGCAGCCGAGTTGGAGGCGGAGGAACGCGCCGCGGCCTTCATGGAACAGCACCTGAGCGATCTCGACGGCTCCTCCGAGTCCACGGTGGCGTGAGAGGCGAAGAGGCGAGATGAGACCGAACGACGAACGGGAACGCCGAGGAGGCATCCCCGACGGCCTGTTGATCGGCCTGCTCGCCTTCCTCCTCGGCATGACCCTGCTGGTGTGGTCGGCCGCGGGCCTGGCGGCCTGGTTCTCCCACGGCGCCTGGCCCAACGGCGTGACCTTCGCCCGCACCCCCCTGGCCATGCGCCACCTGATCGGCCAGCCGCACGACATCACCGGCGCCTGGCCGGAAACCCCACCCACCCAACTCTCCGGCTACGGCCTCTTCTGGGGCCTGTTCATCGGCCAGTTGATGGTCCTGTTCGTCCTGACCGTGTTCACAATGGGCACGGTGGCGAGATGGCGAGCGGTACGGGCACGACGCCGAACAGAGCGGCAGGCACCGGAAGTTCACGAGGTACCAGCACAGAGACCGGAGCCGCAACCTCAGCCGCAGGGGCAGGCGCAGCCGACGGCCCTCCTCGAACAGCCGCCGAGCGCACCGCCGCTCGCCTCGGCCTCAGCCTCTCCAATAAACGGTGAACGGGTGGGTGGGTGGGAAAAAGTCTTTCTGGCAACGACGGAAACCCGCCACGCAACCGCAACCCAAGCCGTACGGGACGCGGAAGGCCCAGCCCTCGTAGTCACGTCAAACCCCGCCATCTGGCAGGACACCAAGGACGCCAGAGCCAAACTGGGCCCGGTCCTCCTCTACGACCCCACCCACCTCTGCGACACCCCGGCCCGCCTCCACTGGTCCCCCACCACCGGCTGCGAGGACAAACAGACCGCGGTAAAACGAGCCGCCGCCCTCCTGGCCCCCGTAAGACCCACCGCAAAGATCGACCAGGCAGTAGCAGACACGGCCGAAACACTCCTCCGCAGCTACCTGCACGCCGCCGCCATCGACGGCCGCACCATCCGCCACGTCCACCGCTGGTCCCAGGGCACCCAGATCCAGGACGCGGTCCGCATCCTCCGCACCAACCCCAAGGCAGCCCCAGGCGCAGCAGGCGAACTCGAAGCGGCCCTCACCTCGCACCCCGAACGCAGGGACATCGCCCAGGAGTTGACGACCCGCGCAATGTCCTCCCTCTTCACGGTCAACATCCGCGAAGCCTGCACACCCAACAGAACTGACGCCCTCTCCTTGGATTCCTTCGCGAACGAAGGGGGCACGCTTTATCTGGTAGGTGAATCCATCGAGGACCCCCGTACGAACCCGGGTGCGATGCCTCTCCTCACCGCCCTCGCATCAAGCGTGGTCGAGCGCGGCCGGCACATGGCCGAACGGTCATCGGCCGGTCGCCTCGACCCACCAATGACGCTTGTCCTGGACGACATCGCCGCGGTGGCCCCACTCCCCCAGCTCCCGGACCTCCTGTCCACCGGAGCGGACCGCGGCCTGCCCACCCTGGCCCTCCTCCGCTCCCAGGAACAGGCCAGGGCCCGCTGGCCGCACCACGAACTCCCGGTCTAGGAACCGCAGTTCTTCTCGTACGAGCAGGTCAGCGCCGAAATTCACGGGTGCCCAGCCGTTTCGCCCCCGTAGGGTCTGCCGCATGACTCTTGCTCACGACACAGCTGAAAACGACGGCCCCGCCCTTGTACTGCTCCACTCCGCGGTGTGCGACCGACGAATGTGGGACCCACAGTGGCCGGCCCTGGTCGACGCCGGCTACCGGGTGGTGCGCTGCGACTTCCGCGGCTTCGGCCAGACCCCCCTGCCGGACCACCGCCACAACGACGCGGAGGACGTACTCGACCTCCTGGACACCCTGGGCATCGAGCAAGCGGCGTTCATCGCCTCCTCCTACGGCGGCCAGGTCGCCCTGGAACTCGCCGCCCGCCGCCCGGACCGCGTATCCGCGATGGCACTGCTCTGTTCCGGCCTCCCAGGTCACCAACCCACCGACGAACTCCGCGCGTTCGGCGAGCGGGAGGACGAACTGCTTGAGGCGGGCGATGTCGGGGGAGCCGTAGAACTGAACGTGGACACCTGGCTGGGCCCGGACGCCGACGAATCAGTACGGGAGAAGGTCCGCGGAATGCAGCGGCAGGCCTTCGACGTACAACTGGCCGCCCCCGACGGGGCCGGACGGAACAAGGTCGACTTCGACCTCGCAGCGATCAAGGCACCTGGGCTCGCCGTCTCGGGCGGCCAGGACCTGCCGGACTTCCGGCACATCGCGGCCCAACTGCCGAGTCTGCTCCCCCACACCCGCCACCTCGAACTGCCCTGGGCCGGCCACTTCCCCAGCCTGGAGCGCCCCGCCACAGTGACAGACCTGCTGACCGGCTTCCTGCGCGAGACGCTTCCCGCTCACTGAGCCGGCCGGGCAGACAGGCCTACGGCGTCTACGGTCGCTCGACCGCCATCTCCAGCTCGCGCTCATCAGCGGTCCCGGGCATCGGCACGACGACCCCCGTGGGCACGAAGCCGATCTTGCCGTAGAAGCGCCGGGCCCGTCCGTTGTCCTCGTGCACGATGAGCCGCACCCGCTCGACACCGCGCCCCCAGGCCCACTCAAGGGCAGCATCGAAGAGCACCTCGGTCAGCCCGATGCCCCGGACCTCCGGGCGCACGAACACGGCGACGATGTGCCCCTGCTTCCGCTCGACCGCGAAGCCGGCCCAGTCGACGGTCCCGGCCTCCTCAAGCAGCACGGTCACCGTCCCGACCCACTCGCCGTCGGGCCCCTCGGCAATGATCTGCTGAGCCTTTTCAGCACCTTCGGCGGCCCCTACGGCCCGCTCCTGGTAGAAGGAGTCCGGCTGGGCCAGGGCCGTCGCATAGGTCTCCAGGAAGGCGAGATGCGCGACGGGATCCTGCAGGGCGACCAGCCGCAGTTCCTTCGCCGCGGCCCACTCGTCGGCGCGTATCGAACGGATCTTGTAGTTCATGTCAGCAACGGTAGCCTAAACGCAGAAAACCCCCGTACCGAATTAACGGTACGGGGGTTTTCGCAATATTTGTTCGGCGGCGTCCTACTCTCCCACAGGGTCCCCCCTGCAGTACCATCGGCGCTGTAAGGCTTAGCTTCCGGGTTCGGAATGTAACCGGGCGTTTCCCTCACGCTATGACCACCGAAACACTATGAAACAATCAACCGCACCACACCCCGCATAACCCAGAGGTGTGGGGTTGTTCGTGGTTTCAGAACCAACACAGTGGACGCGAGCAACTGAGGACAAGCCCTCGGCCTATTAGTACCGGTCACCTCCAGCGGTTACCCGCCTTCCAGATCCGGCCTATCAACCCAGTCGTCTACTGGGAGCCTTAACCCCTCAAGGGGGTGGGAACACTCATCTCGAAGCAGGCTTCCCGCTTAGATGCTTTCAGCGGTTATCCCTCCCGAACGTAGCCAACCAGCCATGCCCTTGGCAGAACAACTGGCACACCAGAGGTTCGTCCGTCCCGGTCCTCTCGTACTAGGGACAGCCCTTCTCAATGTTCCTGCGCGCGCAGCGGATAGGGACCGAACTGTCTCACGACGTTCTAAACCCAGCTCGCGTACCGCTTTAATGGGCGAACAGCCCAACCCTTGGGACCGACTCCAGCCCCAGGATGCGACGAGCCGACATCGAGGTGCCAAACCATCCCGTCGATATGGACTCTTGGGGAAGATCAGCCTGTTATCCCCGGGGTACCTTTTATCCGTTGAGCGACGGCGCTTCCACAAGCCACCGCCGGATCACTAGTCCCGACTTTCGTCCCTGCTCGACCCGTCGGTCTCACAGTCAAGCTCCCTTGTGCACTTACACTCAACACCTGATTGCCAACCAGGCTGAGGGAACCTTTGGGCGCCTCCGTTACTCTTTAGGAGGCAACCGCCCCAGTTAAACTACCCATCAGACACTGTCCCTGATCCGGATCACGGACCCAGGTTAGACATCCAGCACGACCAGACTGGTATTTCAACGACGACTCCACAACCACTGGCGTGGCTGCTTCAAAGTCTCCCAGCTATCCTACACAAGCCGAACCGAACACCAATATCAAACTGTAGTAAAGGTCCCGGGGTCTTTCCGTCCTGCTGCGCGAAACGAGCATCTTTACTCGTAGTGCAATTTCACCGGGCCTATGGTTGAGACAGTCGAGAAGTCGTTACGCCATTCGTGCAGGTCGGAACTTACCCGACAAGGAATTTCGCTACCTTAGGATGGTTATAGTTACCACCGCCGTTTACTGGCGCTTAAGTTCTCAGCTTCGCCCGACCGAA